>CAZTAR010000422.1:0-3929 GCA_964611695.1 uncultured Planctomycetaceae bacterium
TCTTCCGCATCATCGCCGGAGGGATTCGCATCTGCATCGTGCCGAACATGCGGAGAGTCCTGGAGGAAATCCGCGAAGGCACCCTCGACTTCCTCCTCATGCGTCCGGTCAACGCGCAGTTCCTCGCCAGCATCCGCGAGTTCGTCGTCTGGCGAATCGCCGACGTCCTGGTCGGGTTGGCGGTGGTCGTGATTGGGGCCGTGAAGCTGCTCGGACGCTTCCCACTCGACGCGGCGCTAACCTTCACCATCGTCCTGGGCGCGGCATTCGTGATCGTCTACTCCATTTGGCTCATGCTGGCGACGCTCTGCTTCTGGTTCATCCGAATCCAGAACATCGAGATGATCTTCTGGAACGTCTTCGAGGCCGGTCGATTCCCGATCGTCATCTTCCGTCCCGCCGTCCAATGGGCCCTCACCTTTGTCATCCCCCTCGCCTTCATCACAACCATTCCTGCGGCCGCGATTTTCGGCGATCCGAGCCTCGTACCGGTCACCGCCTCGCTCCCCTTGCCCCTGCCGCTGCTCGCGGTCCTGCTCGCCCTGGTGATGCTCATCGTCTCCAACCGCTTCTGGAACTTCGGCTTGAAACACTACAGCGGCGCATCCGCCTGATCCCGCGGGAGCGTACTCCCGATGGAAACGTGTCCAATCAAGTCACATACCCACAAGGGTAGCGTCGCCCCCAGTGGCCGACGGGAATAACAAATGAACCAACAGGCAAAAAACGATCCCACACGTGCCACTGCTGTGTCAGCAGTGCTTTATAAAAAATCCTTGAACACAAAAACACTGCCCACCAATCAAGGGCGCCTCTCCACCGGAAACGGCCAATCGGCGGCCCCCTCGACAAGGCGTCAACCACCGTTCGGCTCCTCGAAAAAAACTGGATTCCCATCCCTGCAACCGTCTACAATAGAGTCGGCCACTCGGCTCTCGCGTGCGACCGGCAGAAGCACGGAATAGGACACCATGAAGACCACGAGGACAATTCACCCTCTCGCCATTGGGGCAATGCTGCTCCTGACAGGGTCCGGCTGCGCACCCACGCAGGACGGCCGCTTCCCGCCGCCGACCATCAACGCGCTCCTTCCGCCGTCAATGTTCGGAGTTGAACTCTACGAGGATGCCACCTTCAAAACCGCCCAGGGCCACACGGTTCACGCGTGGTTTATCCCTGTCGAGAACAGCCAAGGCACCGTGCTGATCAATCACGGCGCCGTCGGCAATCGCTCCGTCCTCTTCGGCCACTACACCCTCCTGATGCAGCTCGGATACAACGTCTTCGTATATGACTATCAGGGATTCGGCGAAAGCTTCACCTCACCCAGTCTCGATACGATTCTCTCCGATGCGAATGCGGCCCTGGCGCACCTCCAAAAACGAACCGATCCCGGAACGGACCGGATCATCCTCTACGGAATCTCTCTCGGAACCCTCCCGACCATCTCTCAAGCAGTTGAATCGCCGGAAAAGGTGGTCGGCGTCATTCTCGAAGGCAGCTTCGTCCCGGAGTTTATACCGCCGTGGTCAATGTTCCTCATCGGGATCGCGCCTTGGGCCAATGCGATCGCCAACCTGCCGGACGAACTCGAACCACGGCAACATGTCATGGATATCAGCCTGCCAAAGATGTTCGTCCAATCTCAGAGCGACACGGTCACGCCCTTCTCGGGGGCGGAACTCCTGTTCGCGTTAGCAACCGAGCCCAAGCAATTCGTCGTGACGAGCGGACTCCACGCCGCCGCATGGCAGGACATCCCGGAATTCCCCGAAAAACTCGAAGCCTTCCTCAATAGCCTGCCAGGCAACGAGGAGTCACCCGGCCATGACGCGGCGAAGGGTGAAGGAGATAGACACCAATGACCCGTTTTCGGACCCTGAGAGTTGGCCGGTCTGTTCGCCCAAATATTCGGCCAAGAAGACGCATTCTTCACAAGACGCCCGCGATCCTCGCCACACGGCCCGCCCATTGTTCCAATCGCCAATTGGAGGTAGAATCCGATTATCCGCCACATCCTTCCAGGTCAGTGGAAATTGGCAGCTTCTACTAGCGCGACGAGGCACGCGACAATGCAGTTGATGATCCTAGAGAACCGACGGCTCCGGAACACGCTCCGGCCGGGACCCGGCATGATCTCGATCGGTTCGAGCCCGGAATGCGGCATCCATTTGCCGGATCCGCGGATCTCCGCGCACCAGGCATCCATCACCCAGGATGAGGACGGCGTCTGGTGGCTCGAAGTCGTGGACACCACCGCCGCGACCAGCCTCAACCGCGCCATCCAAAAAAGTCGGGCAAAGCTCCAACACGCCGATGAAATCTCCCTCGGCGAGTTCGCCATCCGGCTCTTCATGGAGTCAGATAAAACTCGCGAAGAGCTCCGCCGCGAGCGCGTCCTCAAGCTCACCCAGCGTCACGGCAAGACGCTCCCGTTGGGCTCCATCATCCACAAATTCGAGGACAGCATCACCATCCCGAAGGACTTCCTCGAACAGCTATCTCTGTTGGCGGTCCGAGTCGAAGCCATGGAAACAATCCCTGATATCCTCACGCCACTCTTAAGGGCAATGTTGCGATCGTTTGACGCCCGCTGTGCCTGGGCCGGGATTCGTCGCGAGCCTACTGGCGAATTCAACTGGAGCCTCGGCCTTTTGCACGACGGACAGCCCTGCGATTGCCCTCCGTTTTCAGAGAAGATGAGACCCCGGTGCCTGGAAAGCACCCAGTATCTCTGTTGCCCCGACGCGCCCATCGACGGCGCCAGGTCGGCGATGGCGGTGCCGCTCTTGTGTCAGCCCGGTATCCTGGGAATGTTATACATCGAGAATGCCGCCGACAGCCTGCCCTTTGGAGAGGATTCCCTGAGTGCTTTCAGCGCGATCGCCTCCTGTGTCGCGCTGCCCGTCGAAAACGTCCTCCGCCACTCAGCGTCGAAGCGCCGTGCGGTGCAGGCCACCGAACAGACGGTCGCGCGCGTCACGCAAGATGCCCTGACGCCGAAGGCGCTGCCCCAGTGGGACGACATCCAAATAGCCTCCTACCGCCACATGGGAGACC
Source organism: uncultured Planctomycetaceae bacterium (assembly GCA_964611695.1). Lineage (GTDB taxonomy): Bacteria > Planctomycetota > Phycisphaerae > UBA1845 > UTPLA1 > CAZTAR01. The sequence goes on from CAZTAR010000422.1 coordinate 3,061, forward strand.
GCCACTGCTGCGACTTGTATGACATCGTGCAGCTTCGAGACAAGACCGCTTCAATCATTGTGGCAAGGTTGGAAATCGACGACGCCGAACTGTCACGCCGTTTTTCCGAGATTCGCACGATGTTCCGCGCGGCCGCCCTCTATTCCGAAGCGCCGCACCTCTTCGCGAGAGCGATGAACTGGCTGGTCTTCGCGCCCGATGCGCCCTGCGCGATCGAACTCGCCACCGCCTGGATCAATCCCGCCTCTGGACAAGTGCAATTCTGCATCGCCGGTGAAGGAGTCCACTTGGGCGTGATCCATGCGGACGGCACAGCCGAATTCATGGATTCCAAGGGGATGCCACCTGTCGGCAAAACGCGGGCCCCGGCCTTCGAGGGCAGGGTGTGCGAACTCGACTCCGGAGACACCCTCGCCCTGGCGACTGGGGGGATCGCGTTTGCGAAGGACCGCGAGGGAAAAACCTTCGGAATGGCCGGGCTTGAAGATCTCCTCTGTGATGGTCTGGGGGCTGCGCCAGGCCAGGTGCTCAGCGAGTTCGCCACCGAACTCACCGATTTCGTCGCGGGCGGAGTTTGCCCTGAGGACATATCCATCGTCTTAGCGCAAAGAGCGTGACTACATTTTCGAAAGGGGGCTAATGCTCCGTCAAGCGTCATATGAGGGATACGCAAGCAACGTGTGTGCCACTGGCGGCTTGTCCGCCAGTGCGAAATTACCAACAATCGCTCACAGGACAATGGTGGGCCAGCCGCCAGTGGCACCCATCATTCGACCAGTGACAGAGCACTAAGAGCATCTGAGGCATGAGATGGCATCCTCTGCGGCGGAGATCAGATGGGGATGAAAGCCCGTTGCTCCAGGGTTAGT
>CAZTAR010000423.1:0-3924 GCA_964611695.1 uncultured Planctomycetaceae bacterium
GGATTGAGCATCTTCTGCTCCTCCATCCCGTGGTCCTGCAACTCGATGAAGAATCGATCCGTGCCGAACACAGACAGATACCAATCGCAGATCGATTCCGCCCCTGCCCGATCTTTCCGAAGCAACGCCTGCGGAACCTCCCCACCGAGACAGGCGGTCGAACAGATCAGCCCTTCGTGATGGGCCGCCAAAACCTCCCGGTCGATCCGCGGGCGGTAGTAGAATCCTTCGCGATACCCGATCGATGTGAGCTTCAGTAGATTCTGATACCCAACCGTGTTCATCGCCAGTAGGAGAAGGTGATAGCTGGCCTCGCTCATCCCCTTGGCATCCTTGTTTCGCCGGTCCCCGGGTGCGACGTAGGCCTCGATGCCGATGATCGGTTTCACGCCTGCCTTCATCGCGGCGCCATAGAACTCGACCGCCCCGAACATGTTCCCGTGATCCGTCACCGCGACCGCGGGCATGCCCATCTTCTTCACAGTCTGCACCAGCTCTCGAATGCGGATCGCACCGTCCAGCAGGCTGTAATGCGTGTGCAAGTGGAGATGCACAAAGGGCGTCGTTCTCTCGTGCTGCACCATTCTCGAAACTCCAGTCACACGCCAGGCGCAGGAAGTTCAACATGCCTGAATCGATGTCTCCCGGCGGATCGCCCATATTACCCCAACACGCGCCGGCTTCAACGAAGATCGTGAGGATGGGCATTGTTGCACCTGTGAAATGTCGCGGAACTCCCCGCATTCAAGACGTTAAGAGTGTGTGGTGGCGTTACGTTCAAAGGGCCGCTATCGTTTGTTTTTCGGTACTGGTCTCGTTTCGTAGAGGGGTGCCACTGGCAGCTAGCTGCCGGTGGCGGCACGAGCGGACAAGCCGCCCGTGGCACCTAATTAATACCAGTACTCGCTTTTTCCGAGAGTGTCGCGCCCGTCAATATTGGTGGGGCACCCACGGACTGTTACGGCCGACCGAAGATGTGAGAATGCCGTCGCCGGGAACCCCAATGCGAGTTGTTGTTCGCGACGTTGCGACTACGCAGGTTTGGCCAATGAATGAGAAGCAACGCGGTGATCAGATTCGGCAAGCCGTCAAGGGCGACGGCGATGCCCTGCAACGTCTGATTGTCGAATATCACAAGTCGTTGCATGCTTTTGTCGAGCGCCGGATGAGCGCCGCTCTGCGCCGACATGTTTGTCCGGAAGACATCCTCCAACTCGCCTATGTCGAGGCGTTCAAGTCGATCGAGCGGTGCTCCTTCGCCGGGCCGGGCGCGTTCTACAAATGGTTGGAGAAGATCGTGATGGATCAGTTAAAGAACGCGGTCCGCGATCTGCGCCGAGCCAAACGCGACATCCGGCGAAACCTGTCGCAATCGCCGGCGGGCGATACATCCATCGGCAATCTGGTTGAACGATTGCCGTCGCCCCAGTCCACGCCAAGCAAACACCTTTCAGAACGCGAAGCCTCGGCCGCCGCCATCTCATCCTTGGCAAGGCTGCCCGATCACTACCGCCAGGTCGTGCAAATGCGATTCCTCGAAGACCGCCCCGTCACCGAGATCGCAGCCACGCTCGGCAAGTCCGAAGGCGCCGTCCACATGCTCATCAAACGCGCCCTCGACAGGCTGTCGGAACTGATGGGTTCGATCTCGCAGTTTATGAGTGGGTAGTAGTTGTTAGCTATTAGCCATTAGCTTTCAGCAATCAGCCGTCAGCTTTCAGAGATAATACCGCCTGTTTTGAATATTAAAGACGCTAGTATTAGTCGCAAATTCAACTCATATCGAAAAGTGAACTCAACCCGTACCGAACATCAGAGCCGGCTTGTACTGAGCGTTAGACCCTGCCCGTATCAAATGTCAGAGCCGTCTTGTGTCGCACGTTAACCCTTGCTCGTATCGAACATCAGAGCCGGCTTCTGCGAAGCCGGTCCGGGCCGACACGGCCCGGCTCGGAACAAACGTCAATGTCATTGCCCCTCTATTCTCGCTCACCATCTTCAAAATTTCTTCAGATTCCCCCGTGACTCCTCGCTGAAAGCGGTGATTGCCTGATGCACGGGCAGGAAACGTCCATGGGCGTCTTGCGTCTGACGAGAGCGCGATGGAGGCATCACAAGGCGACTTGCCGGAGCTGTTCGACGAAGCAAAGTGGCGGCAACTGGCGGATCAGCTCGACCTGACCCCGCGCCAACTTGCCGCCGCGAGGCTACTGTGCCGAGGCTGCACGACGCAACAGATCGCCGCGAGAATCGGCATCTCCCTCGACACGGCCCGACTCCATCTCTGTAATCTCTTCGCCAGGCTGGACGTCCACGACCGTGTTGGCGTCGTGGTGCGACTGGTGCTTGCGAATCGGGAAACCAGCGGTGAGGAGTGAAGTGCGTCAGCAGCGTTCCACGAGGTAGATCATTGGGATCTGCACGATCATGTAGCTTGAAGGACAGATGTTGTTTTCGCGACACTGGGACTCTTGCGAGAGTAGGCGCTCCAGCAAGAGGGCGTCTTGAGCAAGAACGTGCGTTGAAAGGGCTGCGAGTGTTTCGCGGTGAACGGAGTGAAGAAGAAATAGAAAGGGGCAAACAATGAGAAAAATGATGGCAACCTTCCGGTCTGTTGCGGCAATCGGAGTGGCCGTGACACTGGTCACGTCTGGACAAGTTCGTGCCGATTACGCCTGGCACAAGGTGGAAAGGCCCCACGCCATCGGCGGAGGAATGCTTGCAGTCCACGATGGAACGCTGTATGCAATAGGAGGCAGCGTCTGGGTAGGACCCACCAATTACGACGATATCTACACCGACGTAATCCACTCGTACAATCCTGACACCAACGCGTGGAGCGACAGCGCGGTTGGCCACCTGCCCTACGCCGCTGCCGAAGGCAAGAGCCCGCTCATCCAAGGGGATCGGATACTCATTTCCCCCTGCATAGGACCTACTCAGAACAACGGTTGGGGGACGCATCACAGTTTGATTGAGTGGCCGCTTGCGGGTGATGCTTACGAAACAGCGGCCTATCCGGATGATCATGGTTACCAGCACATCTGGCATGCCGTCCTCGCAAGTGCGGAGGACGGAACGGTGTATTCGCTCGGCGGCTGGGACGGCAATACTGTCAACAACATCTACCGATACTCCGACTCGCCGCCGGCGTTGTCGTTGTTGCCGGAGACGCTCCAAGGGGGTGGAGAGGTCTTGAGCGGGTGCCGAACGGTGACAGGTGACATCGCTCTCTTTGGCCGCCATCCCAGTTACGGTGACGCAGGTTTGGTCGAGGTCTTCGATCCGGACACTGAGACCGTCATCTTCCGCGACCACATCCTGCCGCCGGATCTGACCTGGGCTGGGTCCGCCTGGACCGATCTCCAGGGCACCACGTATGCTGCCGCCACCGACACGGGGGCAGTCTATGAGTTCGATCCGGCCACATACGGCTTTACGCAGGCAGACTTCACCCTGCCGGAACCAACGCCGGGCTTCCAGCTTCACACACGCGTTGCCTACGACGAGCAACGCGACTGGCTGTATGTTCTGGAGGATAAGTGGAGCGATTCGACGGAGACGTGGGAATCCTCGCTCTGGATCGGGACTCCTGAGCCGGGCACACTCGGATTCCTCGTTTTGGGCGGCGTTGCGGTCATACTTCGGCAACGATGCCGCTTTGGGTAACGAGTACGTTGGGGATTACCTACTCTGGCAGCGTTTATTCTATATGTTGATTGAAGCCCACGGATTGCGATCCGTGGGCTTTGCTGTCTTTACCTTACTGGTTGTACGTATCGACGTATTGACCATCTTGGACGATCAGGCGCCAATGCCGGCGCCAATCATCTTCCGAAGACGAGCCCTGCTCACGTGACGTCACGTAGACTCTCTCCGGGGTCAACGTTGTATCAACAACATACACCGCACCGGTGCGATGAT
>CAZTAR010000424.1:0-3917 GCA_964611695.1 uncultured Planctomycetaceae bacterium
CGGCGAGACGCCGGTGCCACATATCATCGTGAATTGCTTTAACACGCAAGGCTCCGATCACGCCCACCAATATCCCCTACCGCTCGCGCACGACCACCCTGATTGAGACTTCTTGACCATCACGAACCACCGTCGCTTCCACCGCTTGGTCGGGTGCCAGCGTTTTCAAAAACTGTGAGAATGCACGTAGATCAGCGATGCTCGTCTCGTTGAGCCGCACCAGAATGTCATCCTTGACAAGGCCGGCGAGCGCCGCCGGCGAGTCCGGGACGATCGAGTCGATTCTCACACCCGGTCCTTGAAACGTGAAGTCCGGAACCGTTCCGAACAGGACTCTCCTCCTACCTTGAGCGGGTGCCACAGCCTCCGTCTCCCGCCCCGTCGACACCCCTTCAATCCGGACCGTTAACGGCGACTCCCGTTCGAGCATGAAGGTCACGGCCTCCTTCAGGAATGTGGCAACTTTGACAAGGCCCGCTCCATCGACCTTGTCCACGGTGTCGCCGGGAGTGTGATAATCTTCGTGTGCACCCGTAAAAACCTGGACGGCAGGGATGCCCTTCTCAATGAAACTCGCCTGGTCTGAACCTTCCGCACCTTCGGAGATGTTTAGATTCGGGATCCCAGTCACAAAGCCGCACCCGCGGAAGATATGCTGCCACTCATCCGCGGTTCCTGTTCCATGGATCGCTATCTTGCCATCAAACAGACGACCGACCGTATCGAGGTTGATCACCCCACGAATGTCGTTCAGCGGGAAACGTGGATGTTCGACATAATGGCGCGAGCCGAGCCTGCCGCTTTCTTCCGCGGAAAACGCGATCACGACGAGATTCCGCGAACCCCCTCCTTCGGAAACAAGATTCCGCGCAAGTTCAAGCATCACTGCCACCCCACTGGCATTGTCATCCGCGCCAGGGTGGATTTTGCCTTGATTCCCCTGGCGAACATCCGGCCAGCCACGCCCCAGATGGTCGTAGTGGGCGCAAAGAATTACTGACTGGTTTCTCCAGTCCGGTCTGGAACCAGGCAACACGCCAATCACGTTGGTCGCCTCGACAGGCTTGCCGTTCGGTCCGTCGGATACGGTGAAGTGCTGGAACCACGTGCCTTGATCACCGCCCGGCTTAAGCCCTGCGGATTCCATATTCTGTCGGATGTACTCGGCGGCGGCGTCAAGCTCTTCCGTTCCTAAACCACGCCCGGCTCGCTCCGGAGAAGCAAGCCACGCCACATGGTCCATCAGGGCCTTTTGTGAAAACACCGGCGGAAGTTCCGCCAGCGCTTTGCGTTCTTCGACAGCGGCGGCGATCGGCTCCCGTTGATCCTGACCGAATTGAATGATCAGCGGCGAGTTCAGGGCATCCCACTGACCTTTGACGGTGTTCGTGGGCTCGTCACCCTCGAATGCCAGGTAAGAGTACTTGCCGTAGTGTGGCAGTTTACGCGACATCCCCGCGAACGCGGCTTCCGGATCGACCGTAATCCACCCGATTGCTTTTTCGAGATTCTCAGGATGGCGGAGAACAACGACCGTCGAATGGGACGCGAAGGGAACCCGCTCACCGGCAAGGTCAACCGCCGCTCCCGAATCGACATCCGAAGCGACATCCGAAGCGACATCCGAAGCGACACCCGAATCCACAATCGAAACACCCGGACAACGTGCGACCAAATCGGCGGCGAAGCGGTTGTCCTTTCCGAGGATCCAGACCGCTCGATCGGCCGGAAGTGATTCCAATGCTGTCTCTAGAATGGCTTCGATCTTATGGTCGTCACTTTGCCATGATTCCATCAACTCACGGTAAGGATCCGAGGTCCCTGCCTCGCCGGAGGATGCGGGAAGGACCGCTAGTATTCGAGGCTCTCCAAACAGTTGCCCAATCGATGGCGGAGTCTCCCGAGGGTCGAGTTCACGGAACACATCGAACATCGGGTCCGCCGCGACAGACAACGGACGTGACTTGACACGGAGAGTGAAACGGTGGCGGAGGTCGGCCGTCTCGACCACAAACGTTTCGAGACCTTGCTCCGTTTGCACGTGTATGGGCACGTCGAGCGCAAACGGTTCACCTTCCTGAATCTGATTAAGCGTTCCCGTAACGCTGAAACCCTCGGCAGCTGCAGCGAACGAAACATCGCTGAGCGAGAGTGCCGGAGCGCCGACTCGATCGATCCATTGCCTGAAAAACGGGGCAAGGTCTTTGTCCGCGATCGATTCGTACACTTTCCTGATGTCATCAAACGAGGCGCGTTTGCCGCAGTTCTGGCGGTAGAACTTAGCCAGACCCATGCGGAAGGCGTCGTCGCCAAGATTGCGCCGTAACATATGGAACGTCATCAGTGACTTGCCGTAACCGACCGCCTCGGTCGCGGCACTGTGTCGCGAGCGGAATTCAGACAATGGAAAATCGCGTCCCTCTCGCACGTAATTACGGTACTTCTGAAGCGTACTTCGCCGATACTCCGTTCCCTTGCCGCGCTGCTCCTGGATCAGATGATCCGCGAGGTAGGCCGTCAGTCCTTCGCACCAGTTTCCACTTTCGTAGTCAACAAAGACGGAGTTGCCCCACCAGTTATGAAGAATCTCATGTGGATAGGACGAGTGTAGGATAAACGGAAAACGAATCACCCGCGGCCCAAGCAGGGTAAACGACGGCATGCCATAACCCGTCTCCCAAAAGTTCTCGACCAGCGCAAACTTACCGTAGGGATAGGGGCCGATCAGCTTGCGATACATTTCGATATAGCGCGCCGTGGCGTCAAGGTACTTCCTGGATAATGCGTCGTCGCGTTCGTGAAGGTAGACAAGAGTCTCAACCGCGCCCGCCGCGTCCCTCTCCAACACCAAGGGCCCCCCCACGAGATAGACCTGCTCCATCAGACCGCCGGACTCCCATCGAGCGAGCCCGTCCTCATTCCGTGATGTTCCGTTTCCCTGGCTGATCACGTGCCAGCCGCCAGGCGCTCGAACTTCGAGAGCGAAGCGGATCAATGCATCATTGAACTTCGGTATCCACGCGCTCTCGCCATGGAGATAAACGCCTTCCGCTCCAAGTATGGCCCTACTCTCACGGAATCCCCGGGCATACTCCTCCTTCTGATCGGAGAGCCCAGAGTCGATCGTTCCGCCATAGGAAATGCGAAGCACACCCTCTGCGGCGTCAGCGTCCAATGTATAGCTCGCCTCGGGGCCGCTGTCGGTGGGAGTCTTGGTCACTGACGGTTCACTGTCACTGACAATCAGCGCCGCGTCGAGCGTGAACGACGCGCCTGCCTTGCTGAACGCCCGCGGAAGCTCGATGGAATCCTCAACGACAAGACGGTGTTCATCCGGCGTCAGCACCACTGACAATGTGTGCCGGACCGGTGTCTGTGCGACCGCCTCCGATGTGGGCGAAGTCGTCACGTCGCGGCCACCCAAACCGGGAAGCCACTGAAGCGTCATCCGATCATCCAACGCCGCAACACTTCGCTTGAGGCTTCGCATCCACGCTCCATCATCACAGAAGGTGGCCGGCACGATCAGAATGTTCTCACGACCCTCGCCGAGCAGAGTTTCGAGCACGACAGGAAGGCGCCGTTCACCCTCTGCAGTCGCAATACGCAAGCGATGGAACCGGCTCCGCTTGGCCAGAGGGTCGTCTTCCATGAGCGATTCCCACGCCCTGACCTCTTGCGGAGGCATGTCGGCAAGCAACACAACGACCGTCGTTCCGCCAAACGGCCCAGGGCAGGGAGGAAGCGCCCCTTCGGCCGCAAACGACTCCGCGTGAATCTCGATCGGAATGCGCGTGCTGTCGGCCGCTTCCGGCGGGGAATCCAACACCGCAACCGAAACGCCGTCGCAATCCGTCGAACGAAACGCGCGCAAACGAGCCCAATGTCGTGCTCGCGCCGAATCACCACCATCAAGA
>CAZTAR010000425.1:0-3910 GCA_964611695.1 uncultured Planctomycetaceae bacterium
AACCAATCCTCCGCATTCTCGCCTTCCGAACACATTCCAATCCCCGAAAGGGTGGAGCCCTCACGCTCAACGAATTCAGCGATCTCGTCCATCAGATACAGTGTGACGTTCGAATCGTATTCTTCGGTCGTTCGATAGACGATGCCCGCCAAGGCCATCCGGATGGCTGCGTTGACATCCTTCTCACGCCGAAGTTGATCGAGAAGGTCATCGCGCATGTCGGTATCAGAGGCGACAACCACATGTTTGTGATTCTTCGCCGCCGCACGCAGCAAACACGGCCCGCCGATGTCGATCATCTCGATCGCTTCTTCGAACTTGCAGTCCGGCTTTTCGACCGTCTCCTCGAACGGGTACAGGTTCACGATGACCATGTCGATCGGCTTGATGTCGTGCTCGGCGAGTTGGCGCATGTGATCGGGGTTGTCGCGATCGGCGAGGATGCCGGCGTGGATTTTCGGGTGCAGTGTTTTGACGCGGCCGTCGAGCATCTCGGGGAAGCCGGTTACCTCCTCGACCATCGTCACTGGGATACCGGCGTCTTTCAGGTGCTTCGCGGTTCCACCGGTCGAGATAATCTCGATGCCAAATTCTTCGACCAAAGCCTTGGCGAAGTCGGCGATACCGGTCTTGTCATACACTGCGATGAGGGCTCTCTTGATCTTGACGTCGGGCATGGGGAGGTTCTCGTTACGGTTTTGTGATTGCGCAATAAAACGACCGACCCACGTGGATCAGTGGGTCGGCCTGTAGAATATCAGAAATCAGACGGCTGGCAATCAGGAGAACAGGGTGTGGCGAGGGGATCCCGGCGTGTGCTTGCTTCGCTCGGCGATGGGGAAAAATTCACGAGCAAGACGACCGGATTACAGAATTGTCTTGGCGTGCGACGTGCGAAAGAATTGTTCGAGTAAGGAACCGTTCGGCGACCGGGTCGACGCTGGGGTACCAACGGTTTACCTCGGCCGGCGTCCCGGTCGACGGATGCAGACAACGCGTGGTCCTCGTCGGCCACGGGGGGCCGACGCTACCGTTGGAGCGAAAGAATCCTATTCCTCTTCCTCCTCTTCATCGTCATCTTCTTCATCGTCTAGATCTTCTTCGTCGTCCTCTTCGTCATCGTCTAGATCTTCGTCGTCGTCCTCTTCGTCATCGAGGTCTTCCTCGGCCTCATCCTCCTCATCGGCCTCTTCTTCCTCATCGTCGAGGTCGGCTTCATCCTCATCAAGTTCTTCTTCATCTTCGTCGAGTTCGTCCTCATCTTCGTCAAACTCTTTTTCTTCCTCGGTGTCGTCAAGACGACCCAGGCTTGCGTCCGGTTTAGTCCCCGAGCCGTCCACCGATATAAGCCCGCGTCCGCCGACAGGTTTCGCCGTGCTGCGGCTGGCGAGCCAGTCATCCTCGAACAACGGTGCTCTGCGTTCCAACTCTTTCACCGCCGCCAGGAGCTTCGCTTTTCTCTTCTTGGCTTCCGCGGCTGCTGTCATCTCCGCCATGCGCTGCATCTTCCGCTCGTTGCGCAGGACTTCGGCGAGCCTGGCAGGCGTCATGCGCGGGGCCTTCTTCGAACGCAGGCATGAGAGTTGACCGTCTTTCGAAGCCAACACAATGGACGAATCTTGTTGATCCGCCGCCGCGAAAGCCACCGCCGACGCGTCGACGCTTGTCTTGACCTTGCCGTCGAGCGGCGAAACTCGAAGCAGCTTCTGCCCGTTGCCTCCTGCAAAGAGAAAGTCGAACTCATCCATGTGGACAAGGTACCGATCACCCGTCGGGTGATGCCAGAGTCGCTTTCCACTCCGCGCGTCGAGGACATGAAGGCCCTTTGACGGCACAATCTGGTATACCTTCCCGTTGGCGACGACGGGGGCGTCCAGCAGTTGTTCATCGAAACGTTCCCGCCAAACCAGGCGACCGGCCTCATCATCGGTCTCACGTTGAAGACAGTAGAGGGAGCGGTCGCTCGAAGCGACAAAGACGCGCGCCTCGTCGAGGGCGATATCCGCGAAAATAGGGCCGTCAGTGTTGTAGGCCCATTGTTTCTCTCTGTTTGCCAGTTCAAGCGATGCAATGCGCCCGTCCTGGCCGCCGAGATAGAGGATGCCATTGCGAATGGCAGGGGTCGTTGTCAGCGTTTTGGGCGTGAGCAACTGCCAGTTTTTGAATCCGGTGAGCAAACTGATGGAATAGAGTCGCTGGTTGGCCGCGCCGACGAAGAGCCATATCTCATCCTCCAAACCGACCTTCACCTTGGCCGCGTTGGCGGCACTGCTCGCGGCGAAGGGCAGTTTCACTTCGTATAACGGCAATACGACATCGACTCCGACGCCGTCTCCGACCTTAGTGCGAACCCGGCTGCTGAGTCTCGTCAAACGCCCCTTTGCTGTCCTTCGGTCTACACTGGTGATTTTCAAATGGGCAATCGGCGCCGTCTCTAACTCGCCGTCCGCCATCCGCTGCCTGACCTCGAAGACCTGGTCGCGACGCACACCGTGAAGTTCTCCGATCGAGATAGTCGCGACGGTCTGTGATGCCTGGAGGATCACGCCTCGAAGAGACCTCGGTTCGACCGCGGGTTCTCCCGTTCGCCGGTTGAAGACGCGCACCGTTCCCGGCGTCGTGAAGAAGACGAAGTCTTCTCCGTGCGTCGGTCCGCGGATCGTCTGCCCCTCGTCGGCGACAACATCCGCCCAACGGATGATCCCGGTCGGCGCGTGTACGGCGTAAACGCGATTGCGATCCGTCAAGACGTAGGCGTTGTCATCGAGCAGCGTGACGCGGCTGACGGACTCGCCGGATGACAATTGCAATTTTGTGTGCCAATAGCGTTGAACGCCGAGTTGTTCGAGCGAACTGTCCGTCAGGAGCGGCACTGGTTCGGCCATTGCGGGCGCGATGATAACGCCGGCCAGGACCGTCAGGATTGCCTTGTGGATTCCTCGTAAAATCATGCGTCTGCTCCTGCTGTTCATGTGGGCGTGCAACGCCCGTTGTTGATTGGGTGCCCCCGATTGGCACGGTTGCTGGCGCGTTCGGCATGGACGGTCGTTTTCTTCGGCGCGGGGCCTGGTTCGGCATCCCCTCTTAACACCACATGCCGTGGTGCGGAGTGAGGCGTTCCTTCAGGGGGAACCCGCGTCCTTCGACCTCATTCTCACGCGGAGCGAGCGCCATCCTCATTGAGGGAGCATCTCCGCGTGCCCGGAGCCCAACACCTAATCTAATGTGCATATGTGGGTTAGGTCAAGGTCGAGATTTGGAAGTATGCTTCTAGCCCACGCGTTATTGGCCACACCGGATGCGAAGTCATTCAAGAGGTCCCTGGGCCAGGTCCTCTATTTGTCGAAAGGCGGCCGACCCAAAGAAGTCGAACGGCCGTTTCAGGCTGCTCAAACAAGGCAAACAGCAGGCAAAACCGGAGGGCTCGGCAGAAACGCCGGCCCGAAAGCACAGACGCGGAAACCGAAAAACAGGCGGCTCATCGAGGAAGAAGCCGGTCTATCGTCGGAAAATCAAGGGTTAGTCGCCGGCCCATCACTGGCACACCGCCGGTGATGCATAGGTGCGTGACCGGTGAGTTTCGGAGGCGCGGAACGTTCCGGCAACGTCCGCTTCTATCGGTTGATGCGGCCCGCGTCGAATTGCACTTGCAAAAGCTGATTCACCGGTAGATAATCAAATGTTCCCGTTGATGTACAGCGCCGTGTGGGCGCGGGATTCGACCAACGGGTCACACCTGCACACGCCCCAGTGGGCTTGTGCGTAGATCGCGATGTTGGCTGCCTAGGCATTCCACCGGGGGACGGCGGAAAGAAGCACACCCCAGAGCACGCGCGGGCCGCTAACTGAAAAGCAAATGCAGGAGGTTCATCGTGAGCGTCTTGACGAAAGTCTTTGTCGTTCTCCTGAC
>CAZTAR010000426.1:0-3887 GCA_964611695.1 uncultured Planctomycetaceae bacterium
GGGGAAATCCTGGCATCCCAGAAGAAGATGTTGATTCGTCGCGGCACGTTCAAAGAAGGCGGCGTTTCAGACGATGAGATGGGCGTGATGCTCCTGAAGCATGTGGACCAGGTGCTGAGTTCCATGGCCGGCAGGCAGGAAATCGACCTGATCGAGATCGACTACAACAAGACCCTCAAGGGTGAGGCCGAAGCGAATATCACACGGATGAACGAGTTTCTCGGAGGGGGTCTCGATACGAAGGCAATGCTCGCCGTGGTCGACAAGTCCCTCTATCGCCAGCGGAATTAACAGCGCGAAGCAGGCGGCGGCCCGATTGGGAACGCCGCCATCACATCGGCTCGGTCACCAGGGTCAGGTCCTTCTCGATGCGGCCCACCGGATAGACGTTGACCGAGGCATCCCAATACGGCGAGCGTTTGTAGAAGAACTCAAGTCTCGCACCGGGGCTGCCTGCGAACTCCCGGTCCTCCTGGAGCTTCGCTTCAAATTCTTTCGCCAGTTCGGGATCGGCATCCAACATCTCACGAGCAAGGTTCTCCAGGATGTAGTGCTCCGCGTATTCCTTCCGCTCGAAGATCGCGTTGAAAAAGCCCCAGGACACCAGCGAGTCTGGCGCTTCCGGCTCGAACATGTGAACGGCGACCTTGGCGGCCGGCTGGTCCAGCCGAACCACCACGGAGCCCGCCGGATAGGTGCGCTCCCCGACAATTGGCTTGGGCGTGAACCGTGCCTGGATTCGGCTCTCGAATGGCGCGTCGGCAAACGTGACATCTTCTAATCGGTAAGAACCGAACTCCGCGGTCACTGATTTTGTAAGACGCCGGCACTTAAGGCCGTGCAGTTGGGCCAGTTCGATCGCCTCCGTCCATTGCGGCGGGATGATGTAGGCCAGCGGGAGAGTCACTGCCTTGGAGACTTTGGCCGTGCTTCGCCAGGTCGTCTCGATATCAACAGGCCTTGTGTTGTCGTAGAGAATCCGAACATCGCCGGAAATCTCGCTCAGGGCTCGCCGGTAAGCAAAACCCTTGAACACCAACGGCACACTTTCGTCATCCTGTTCGATCCTAATCGGTAAGGTACGTTCAGCCTGAGGCAACTTGGAAAAGTCGATTGTCGCCAGATCCGCGGCCGACACGGCTGCCCTTAGCGGTTCTGGATGGCGATTCAACGCTTCGAGTGCGTGCAACATGATGTTGTAGTGCGCGATGACGCGCGTACGGTACGGTTTGAGCATGTGCGTCTCGACCAAGATCGACGGGCGGTTTCTCAGCGTCACATAACAGTTGGCAAGCCTGGGCGCGAACCAGCCTCCCGACCGGACACCCTTGGCGGGGTCTTTGGAATCCGCGAGACCAAAATACGGCAGCACGATGTGGCCGTCCGCCTGCAAAGCCGGGAGCAACTCAGGGAAAAGGTCCCGGTCAAGCCATTCGACGACTGGCCGAGCGGCGATCGCATGACGATCCACCGAGTACGTCAGATCGTATTGCCAATCGCCGCCATCGGTGGTGTGGTTGTCGAAGTGCAGGTCCGGCCCCCACGCATTCCACAAGCGCAGCCAGGCCCGCATCTCGACGGCGTCGGCCTTGATGTAGTCCCTGTTGAGGTTCAGATTGCGAGAGGTAACGCGCCACCCCATCTCCTCGGGGCCGTTTTGATTGATGCGAGAATAAGGACTGAAACGTTCGTGGCCATCGACATTGAAAATCGGGATGACCAGAAGAATTACATCATCGAGCAGGCTGCGACGGCTCTTCGTCACCGCGATGTCCCGCAAAAGCATGAGTGATGCGTCCTTGCCCGCGCACTCGCCGGCATGAATGCAATTCTGCACAAGAACCACCAACTTGCCGGAATCGCGGGCAGCCTTCTCAGTGAATGCCCTATCCTTTGAGGCGATAATCAACGGCAGGGCGCGACCTTCGGGGCTGACACCGAAAGAACGATACTCGATCCAGGGTGATGCCTGCGCCAAACGCCGGCAGTAGTCGATCGTCTGCTCGTACCGTGGTGTACTGCGGAAGTTTGACCGCTCGGCAGTCGTTTGCCATTCGACGGGCACGTTATCAGAAGGCAAACGCAATTGACGGGAATCATCCTCCTCCGCCCTCACCTCCTGTACGCCCACGACGAGCATGGCAAGCATGGTGAACATGGTCGACGTGGCGAGCGTGTATGTGGCGAGTGTGAATGGGATAACGCCGCTCATTCCCAAGGCTGTCTTGGTAGTCATGCTTTGCTCCTGGTGTGATGTTCAAAGAGAGGGCGCCGAGCACGGGAGTCGATGCCCCCGTCGCCGTCCTGAGAAGCATTGTATCCCAAGCTTCCCGTGACCCGCAAAAAGGAGGTTACAAAGATGTCATAAGAAGGTCACAAAGACGCCGCAAGGCACACATCCGATCGCCCGCCCCCATCATGACAACACGCCGCGATCGGCGAAGCGACGCGGCGTGAGCAAACCAGGGCCTGTCATGTACCTGACATCGTAGTCCTACGATTTTACCTTGGCCCTCCGTGCCGGGCGTCGCGCGGCATTGGCGGTGGGTGTGGAGGAGCCATTTCCAGATACGGCGCTTTTTTTCTTGGCCGAAGCTTGTCGAACGAGGTTGTAGGCAATCTGCGTTTCGGAAAAATCGACGGCCTCGCAGTGGTTGAGCCCCGCTTCGCGAGCGGCCGCGCGTACGTTGGCTTTCGTGATCGTGCGGACACTCTTCGGCAGGACCACCCAGATGGCTCCGCCGGGGCTGAGGGTTTCACTCAGGTCTTCGATCTGGCGAAGCTCGGCAGGGCGTTCAACACCCATCATGATCATGTCGCAGCGGTTCGCGGGATCGAAGACGACCTTGGCGTTTCTTGATTCGAGCAGGTCGACCAACTCCGTATCTTCGATGTTGATGACGCGAATCGTGTCCCCCTCCTGAACGCCGAGCTTGTCGGCAAGCGTTTGGGGGTGTTCGATGTAGTCGATCCAACTTTCCGCTGCACGCAAACCTGCTAATTTGATGGAAACGAGGTTACCGTGAAAATCGAAGATGATTGTATTGCCATCGCGCCTGGGGCTACGAATCTCAGCAAGCCGGAACCTGTACTTGGTAGAGCCGGCAAAATCGATGTGGTCCGCTTCCATCCGGACCTTCCCATCGTACTCATCTCTTCCAACTTGCAGGTTGCAGGCTGATACCATCGCCATGAGCCAAATCCCTTCGCTGTTAAAGACTCCTTACAATCCGTGAGTCCGCCGGGAGAATCGATGTTGAAATGCACCAACCCTGAAGTCTTTGGCCTCAAATGGATCTGGCAGAACATTACATCAAACGCGCCGCGAAAATGCTCTTCCATCCATCCGTACCTTTGGCCGCTACCCACAGGATTCCTGCAAGTAGCGGCCAAGAGGCTGCGGGTCTTAGCCCTCAGGAAGGTGAACCACCCCATTCACGCTCCCGCTTTTCCTGAAGGCATTATAGCATAAATAGCGAAACCTTGTAACCCCTCGCTATTCTTTATCTCCCTTCAACGCCGCAATCGCGGAGAAATCTTCAAGCGTGGTTACATCGCCTTCGACACGACCCGTTGTGGCTAATTCGCGCAGTAAGCGCCGCATGATCTTGCCACTACGAGTCTTAGGCAGCGAATCTGTGAAACGAAGGTCCTTCGGGCGAGCGAAAGCACCCACAATGTTGCCTACGTGCTTTTTGAGCTCAACCTTCAGGTCGTCACTCGGCGTTGCGCTACCCTTGAGGGTGACGAAAGCCGCAATGGCTTCGCCTGTGATTTCATCGGGATAGCCGACAATGGCCGCTTCCGCGACCGTCGGATGCGATACGAGGGCCGATTCGATTTCGGCGGTTCCGAGCCGGTGTCCCGAGACATTGAGAACATCGTCC
>CAZTAR010000427.1:0-3852 GCA_964611695.1 uncultured Planctomycetaceae bacterium
AATCCCCCAAAAAACGGAGCTATCTGCTTGATCGCGCTGACAATCCGGTCGTAGTAGGGTTTTTGCGTGTGCTCCAACCGGTAAAGGAATGCTACCAAATTGCCCGCGTCGGAGTAGAGGTAGCGATTGTTCTCGATGTCACAATTCTGCCTGAGATGGGAAGTCTTAGATGTATCGTGGAATTGGAACACACGGCAGTTCGTAAGGAGCCATTGGATCACCTTGACCGTCTCGTTCTCGTCGCCAGCCCGCACGGCGTCCTTCAAAATCGATTCCTTGAAGCCGGCGCCGAACGCCTTAATGAGAGGCCCCCTCGATTGGTCTGGTCGAAAGAACGTAGCTGTTTCTTCCGCGAATACGAGAGTGTCTGCGCCGGAATAGGAAAACCCGGCTACATATCTGATGCTTCCCTTTTCGGTCTCGAAATCCAAAGTCGTGCGTATCTGTGGTGTCGTCTTGGCGCCGTAATGCAGCAGAGAATTCGCTCCACCGGCTATGCCGATGAAGTTCTGCAGGCTCCCAGTCATCATGTAGTTCAACATCTCGAAGAACGACACTAGGTTCGATTTGCCCGCGCCGTTGGCGCCGATTAGGACGTTCAGTGAATCCAGACGGATATCCGCTTGTCGAATCGACTTGAAACCCGACAACTGGATTGACTGGAGCTTCATCGTTCTCTCATCCTCCGGTACACCGGATCAGGAAACTGCCGCCACCTGTCCCTTAGTTGGCAATTCGTACACCGCCGGATTGGCCTGCTTCAATGCACGCTCAACTTGACCGGATTCCTGTTCACGAATATACGCCTCGAACTCCCCGCGGAACTTCTGCACGATCGTCTTGATCGGGTACGACGCGCCGTCCGACAGGCCGCAGATGCTCTTGCCGGGCATCATGCCCATGTCTTGCGAAACTTCGATCAGCAGGTCGAGGTCGGCGATTCGCCCGGCTCCGTCGGCGATTCGCTGGGCGATTCTGTATAACCAGTTGTTGCCCTCACGACATTGCGTGCATTGTCCGCAACTCTCCGTCGCGTAAAACCGCGTGATGCACAGTAGGACTTGTCGGATGTCGGCATCGTCGGGGATGACGATCGCGCCGCCGGTCCCGACGCCCAGCAAGCCGTACTGCTGCAAACTGTCGAAGTCGAGTTTGGCGTCAAGCTCGTCCTCCGTGAGAACGCCGACGCTCAAACCGCCGGGGATGCAACCTTTGAATTGCTTGCCATCCGCCATGCCCTGGGCGTAATCGTCGCCAAAGAGCAGTTCTCGACACGGCAGACCGAACGGCGCTTCGAAGCAGCCCGGGCGTTTCACCGGCCCGCTGACGGTGTAAAGCTTCGGGCCTGTGGAATTCGGCGTACCAATCGAAATAAACCAATCCGCGCCGCGCTCGATGATGTGCGGCAGACAGCAGAGGGTTTCGACATTGTTGACGACGGTTGGTTTGCGAAAGACGCCTTCCACCGCGGGGAAGGGCGGCTTGATGCGCGGGCAGCCGCGCTTGCCTTCGAGGCTTTCGATCAGTCCGGTTTCCTCTCCGCAGACATAGGCGCCGGCGCCGCGATGGATGTAGCAATCGAGATCAAAACCGCTTCCGAATATACCCTTGCCGAACAGCCCCGCAGCGTAGGCCTCGTCGAGGGCCTTCTGGAGGACGTGGAACTGTTCGTGAAACTCGCCGCGCATGTAGATGTAGGCCACGGCCGCGCGCGTCGCGTACGCCGCGATCAGGATGCCTTCAAGTAGTTGGTGCGGATCTTCTTCGATGAGAATGCGATTGCAGAAGGTGCCCGGTTCGGACTCGTCGGCGTTCACGCACAGGTATGTCGCGTTCCGATTGGGCGGGAGGAACGACCATTTGATTCCGGCTGGAAAACCCGCACCGCCGCGACCGCGCAGTTTGCTCGCCTTGACGATTTCGATGACATCATCCGGCGTCGAGTCTTTGATCGCTTTAGTCGCGGCTGCATAGCCGCCGCGAGCGCGATAGACATCGAGAGTCCGGCTGTTTTCGATGCCGACGTTTCTTAATAAGACAGGCTCAAATTTGGCCATTGCACACCGCAGTTAGTGGTTGGCGCTCGTTGGTTGGCGCATCGCCGGGTTTTCCACGACCGCACGATTGGGCACAATTGCCTGGAAGTATAGTAGGCTCCAGGCAATGCACCCCAGGGTAAACCACGTTCTCAGCCGCCCGCGCGTCTCCGGCGCGATCACCAGCAGCCACACCGGCAGGAAGTCCAACGCGAAACGACTGTACCCGTGCTCGATGAACCCGGGACTGTGGTAGCATAAGAGCCCGAGCAGAACCGGCAAAGTCCCCAACATCAGAATCCGTCGACTTCCATCCCGCCACCAACTCGGAGCGGAGAGGATGACGAACACCAGCAGCGGTGTTGTGATCCAAATGCTCGTGCCATAATTGTTCGTTTCGCAAAACCGAATCTGCGTTGGCGAGACATAAACAGCAGGGGGGGCGACATGCATGTAGTATGCGTTTTCCGGAATGAACTCCAGGGAGAACGTGCCGGTCTCCAGGCAACGCTTGCCCATGTCACCGTCCTCGCGGCCGGCGTAAATGTAGCGATAGCCGAAGCCTAGGGGATTGCCGAACTTCGAATAATTCAACGCCAGCAGCGGCGTCGCGATGATCGCCAATCCGACGAAACACGTGACAAGCTCTCGCCGACCCTTCCGCGCGGCGACCCAAATCAGCGGCAAGGCGTACAAACACGTCATTTGTCGTGTGTATGTCGCGATCAGCAGGCCGATCAGGGCGGGCCAGATTCTCCGCCTGCCCAGGATGTCCGCCGCGAGGATGAGAAGTCCGACTTGTGACACGACATGGTCCACAGGCCCCAGGAGGCCGCCGACCGCGCCGTGCAGGTTTGGGAGAACGGCCGTACCTCCCATCCATCCCAGTGTCAGGACCGCCGCCCAGATGGGATCGCCGGTCTGACGCCTGAAAACGAGGAAACCCACGATCGGTAGTGGCCAGAAGACGAGCCAGGTGTAGGTGAAAGGGGCCCAGAATTCCTGAGGATAGCCCAGCCAGGCATGAAGCGGTCGCAGCAGGACCGTCAAGATGGGGATCAGCGGTGGGAAGACATTGAAGACCTGATCCGTCTTGGGGAAATAGGCCGTATCGTGCTTCCGCGATTGTGGATCGGGACCCCCCTCGTGAGGGAGGTCGAGGCGACCGTTCAGCCACGATACGCCTTCGGCGACACCGGCATTGCCCCCCATGCCCTCGCTGGACAAGATCCACTGTGAAAGCTGAATCTTCGGGCCGAGGCTGACCTGAATCGCGGCGAGCATCAGGAGAAAACAGCCGAGGACGTACCATCGCCGAGTCTCGCGCACCGTCGGCGACATCCGGTCCGGCGCCTGAATGGGCAATGCCCCCTGCGCGCTCGATCGGCCTTCGGCCGACCGAACCGTGGTCGGAGGGTCGTCTCCCTCTTGAGAGGCTGCTTCCCAGCGCTGATTCGTCGAGTCGTCCAATTACGTTTCCCTCGGGTTCAAGGAATCCGTGAGAATCCGAATACCGGTTTGTACGCCATCGAGGCGGCACCTGTCCATACCGCCAACCCAGCATTCCACCATTCCGCAAAGCAGTCCGTTTCACATCGCACAAAAGAGCCTGTCATTCAGTACACGAAAAGAGCCCGTCACGCATGAAATGAAAAGAGTGCGTTCCTCATCAAACGAAAGAAGCCCACGGATTTTTAATCCGTGGGCTTGGGGAGTTCGTGGGTTGCAGCCGTTTTTGGTCGAGCCAGTTGTGGCCAAGTCCTCTAGCCCGCATTTCTCACCAGGTGGGGGTAGAAAAGGGCTGCGATCTGTGCGA
>CAZTAR010000428.1:0-3847 GCA_964611695.1 uncultured Planctomycetaceae bacterium
GAGTTTGATCCGCGTGAGAAGGTCTTGGGTGTCGTGGGCGTGGGTCATGTCGGCTAACGGCAATGAGCCATCATGGAGGCATGCAACATGTCCAGCGACACTGGTTGGTACTACGCGAAAGACGGAAAGCAGGTCGGACCGATGAGCCGCGAGGCGCTCATTCAGGAGATTGCGTCGGTCACTGGCTTTGACACACTTGTCTATGGCCCGACGACCGGCGACTGGACCCAGGCCCGACACGTTGCTTCGCTTGTTGGAGACCTCAGAGGTGGGGCAATGCCTCCACCCACGCCCAAGCGGACCGTCGCGGATGAGATCGATTACGAGATCTTCGGTGACGACATGCAGTTCGTCGAGGTGACACTTGATCCGGGCGAAGTCGTCGTCGCCGAGGCGGGCGCGATGATGTACATGGGGCAGGGAATCGAAATGCAGACTGTGTTTGGGGACCCTTCGAAGGAGCAGGGTGTCCTCGGCAAGCTTTTCGATGCCGGCAAACGCATGGTCACGGGCGAGTCCTTGTTCCTGACGACCTTCGGCGCTGCCGGTAACCAACGCGAACGCGTTGCCTTCGCGTCGCCATATCCCGGCAAGATCATCCCGCTCCATGTTGATGAACTCGGCGGCGAGGTGCTTTGCCAGAAGTCCGCGTTTCTCTGTGCCGCGCGGGGAGTGCAGATCGACATAGCTTTTCAGAAACGAATTGGTGTCGGGCTATTCGGCGGAGAGGGTTTCATCCTCCAACGCATCCGCGGCGACGGCATCGCCTTCGTCCATGCGGGCGGCACGATCGTCAAGAAACAACTCGAGGCGGGGGAGCGACTTCGCCTGGACACCGGCTGCCTAGTCGCCTTTCAGCCATCGGTCAACTACGACATTACCTCTGCCGGAGGTATCAAGACGTCGCTTTTTGGCGGCGAGGGTATCTTCCTGGCGAACCTGACCGGGCCGGGTACCGTCTGGCTGCAATCGCTTCCGTTCTCCCGACTTGCCGGCCGGATTGTCGGGACGTTCAAGACAGGCAAGGGCGAGGGTACCGTCCTCGGGGGTCTCGGCAACCTCTTTGAACGGGAATGATGTCGGTCTTTCGATGTTGCATTCCCGCTCCATAGGCTCACTGCGGAGTCATTGCGACTTGGGTCTTTGTTCCAGCCGCGTCTTCATTCCAGTTACTTTGATTCCGATTGGCGAATCGAGTAAAGTATTAGATAGGAGGGGGCAAGAGTCGTTCCTCCTATCGAGCGGTTGCCCCTATTATAGGCAGACGTGTTTCACGTTCTTGGGATGTGTCTGTCGGCGTTTGAGTGGTGAGCCACAACCAGAGGGACCATTTCCTCATTGCGGAGAACACGCATGACAGCAGATACTGTACGCGCTTTCGTAGCTTCGTTCCTGTTGGCCTCTTGCCTCGTCATTCCAACCCTCGCACAAGAGGATAGGAGGGTGGTCCCACAGGACACCCCATCATCTCCATTGATCGTTGAGCAAGACGCTACCGGTATTCTCCTGCGCCTCGACACTGGCGAGCCGTTTCACCATACGGCCAATGACGTCATCAACGAACGTCTCATCGACGTACCCAATTCATCGGCGCGGCTTGTCGTTTGGGAAGAGCTTTTGGCGACGGGGGAAGTGACGCCGTTCTACGCGATCAGCCTCGATGGTGGCAGCATCGCGACGGTTCGACCGACCTCATATCAGTTGAAACTTCGGTATGCTGAATTTGATCCCGCTGTTCAGGAGCCGGCGGTGCATGGGGTGATGGGCGGTTCTGAATCGAGCAATCTCTACCTGGTCCAGTTCGTCACGCAACCGCTTGAGGAGTTTCGCTGGGCCATTGAGGAACTCGGCGGCAAGGTCCATCGTTTCGTTGCCAACCATGCGTACATCGTGAACATGGGCCCGCAGGTGCGCGAGCAGGTTGCGGAGTTGCCGTATGTGCGTTGGGTCGGTCCTGTCAATCCGGCGTATCGTTTGGAAGAGGAGATTCGGTACCAGATCCTGAACGGCGTTCAGGTGGAACCGCGGCGTTATTCGATCATGCTCTACGAGCGCGGCGTGGCGGCGCAAGACCGGGTTTCCGCGATCATCGATGCCCTTGGAGGCACAGTGCATGGCACCACACCGGAGGGGTTCCGGATTGAAGCGGATTTATCGCTCGATCAGGTTCGCCGGTTGGTCGCGTTGGATGATGTTTGCTTCATCGATCGCAAGGGCGAACTTGAGTTGGACATGGACATCGTGCGCGAGATTGGCGGCGCTGATTACGTGGAGAGCGTTGCTGGTTTTACGGGCCAGGGTGTTCGCGGAGAAGTCGCTGACAGCGAACTCGATGTTAATCACGTTGAATGGTCAGCCCCCCCGATCATCCATGTTGCCGGCGCCAGCATTAATCATGGAACGTCAGTCTATGGCATCTTGTTCGCCCAGGGCGTCGATCCCCAGGCCCGTGGTTTGATTCCCGATGGCGTTGGCATTTTTGCCTACAGCGATGGCCTGCTGGGTGGCGGTCCCACGCGATATACGCATACAGCGGAGTTGGTCGATCCCGTCGGTCCTTATCGCACGGTGTTCCAGACCAATAGCACCGGCGATCCCCGTACCTTCTACTATACGACCATCTCGGCGGAGATGGACGACATCATGTTTATCTACGACATCGCCACCTGCCAATCGCAGAGCAACGCCGGCAATCAGGACTCGCGCCCGCAGGCGTGGGCCAAGAACGTGATCTCCGGCGGGGCGGTCAATCATTACGATACGCTTACACGCGACGACGACTGTTGGTGTTCCACCGGGAGCATCGGACCGGCGGATGACGGCCGAATCAAGCCCGACCTCTGTTTCTTCTACGACGACACCTATGCACCCACGGCCGGTGGTGGCTACACCGAATTCGGCGGCACCAGCGGCGCCACCCCGAGCATCTGCGGACACGTGGGGCTGTTTTTCCAGATGTGGTCCGAGGGAGTTTTTGGAAACGAGGTGCCGGTCCCCGGCGGAACCGTTTTCGAAAACCGTTGCCACATGACTACCGCCAAGGCGGCGTTGATTAACACGGCCACGCAGTATCCCTTCAGCGGGTCCGGCGCGGACTTGACGCGGGTGCATCAGGGATGGGGCATGCCAGACCTCACGTACCTCTACGACATGCGAGAGAACATCTCCTTCATCGACGAGACCGAGCTACTGGGCAATACCGAGAGCGTCGAGTATGCCGCCTTTGTCGAGCCTGGTGAGCCGCAGTTCCGCGCGACTTTGGTGTTTGCAGATCCAATGGGCGATCCAGCCGCAGCGGTGAATCGGATCAACGACCTGACTCTGAAGGTGACATCGCCTTCTGAGGTTATCTACTGGGGCAATAATGGCCTGCACGCGGGTAACTGGTCCACATCCGGTGGTTTTCCGAACACAATCGATACCGTCGAAAACGTTTTTATTGAGAATCCCGAGAGTGGGCTTTGGACCGTCGAGATTATCGCCAGCGAGATCAACGAAGACGGTCACGTCGAAACGCCCGAGTTGGATGCGGACTTCGCCCTGGTTGTCAGTGGCGCGTTTTTGGCCACCTGTACCTCCGAAGGGCGCATCATGCTGGATCGGGCCGAGTACGCCTGTGAGAGTACCGCCGGGATTCGCGTTGTTGATTGCGACTTGAACACGAGTGATACAGTCATCGATACCGTCACCGTCACTGTCGGCTCCTCCACCGAGCCCGGCGGTGAGACCGTCCTGCTGACCGAGACGGCGGCGGAGACAGCCGACTTCAGAGGTACAATCCCGCTGAGCGTCACCGACGCGGTTGGCGTTCTGCAGGTTGCGGACGGTGACACGGTGACGGCGACGT
>CAZTAR010000429.1:0-3845 GCA_964611695.1 uncultured Planctomycetaceae bacterium
GGTGTCATCCATCCACCAACCAAGTCGCGGCGAAGCAAATGATCCGTGGACGACCGCTGTTCATCAGTGAACGAGAATTGTTCATCGGTCAACGAGAGTTTTTCACCAGTGAACGAGAGTTTTTGACCGGTCAACGAGAGCCCTTCACCGGTCATTAAGAGCAAAAAAGAGGCGATAATGCTTGTGGAATGCCCGATTGGCCGCGCAAATGGGGCGAAAGGCCGTCCGAACGTGCCGGGTGCCATGCTTTCACGCGACGCAGTCGCGGGTAAGCATGTTCGATATCGAGAAGACACGCCCATCCGTCCCGCTGTTGTGGGCCGTAAGGGCGTGGCGCCCAACTCCCTTTTCCCTCGGTCCCTCCGTCAGA
Organism: uncultured Planctomycetaceae bacterium; assembly: GCA_964611695.1. GTDB lineage: Bacteria > Planctomycetota > Phycisphaerae > UBA1845 > UTPLA1 > CAZTAR01. Next base: position 371 of record CAZTAR010000429.1, read on the forward strand.
GTGGCGCGTCCATGCGGGGAAACGCTGGGCCCACGCGCGAGTCGAAGACGTGGCACGCATCAAAAAAGCACCGCCCCCGAGGTGGAGAGCGGTGGAATCTTGAAGCCGTTCATGTCCCGTGGTTTATAATCGAAGTGACTGGACACGATTAGAACTTTTCGCGACTGGGGGCCGACAGATTACCCCGGCGTATCGCGGACGCATTACTGACTGCGTGACGGGAAGCTCGAGCGGCTTGACCACTCAGTTTCAGGACGCGCTCGCTCAAGGGGCCGCGAAAAAAGATTACCAGACGGAACGTTTCGGCAGAGTGCACCAGCGGGGCCGCATGGGGCCTCAGCACGTGATGGGGCATTCGGGAATCGGACCTTCGAGGGACGGGCCTGTTTTGCTACAATGAGTACGAACAGAGGGACCGGGTCTCCTGCCGGCGCGCCCACCCCCCGGGCGACGTGGGGCCGCCAGATGGCCTCGGCATCTCTCTAAAAAGAAGGAGAAGACCATGCGTATTTCCAACATCTCTGCCGTCGCCCTGATCTTAGTCTGGCTGGCAGCGGCAAGCGTATCCGTCGCGAACGACGGAACCTGGATCGGCCCCGACGACGGCAGGTGGACGACCGTGTCGAACTGGGTCGACGGTATCATTGCCGACGGGGCCGGGTACACGGCCTACTTCACGATGAGTTTCGATGCAAGCAGACGTGTGTACCAGTACAGCGACCGGACAATCGGCCATATTGAGCTTTCGGATGGCGGCGGCTATGGAGGCGAGTGGATCATCACCGATCATACTTGGGACAGAACACTGACCCTGTCTGATCCGGGCGGGACGCCGACCATCACAGCTCTGACCGATGCTAGCTTCATGTGCCCACTGGCCGGCAGCCAGGGATTCCGCAAGCTAGGCGACCGCCAGATCGTTCTTCAGGGGGACAACGAGGCCTTGTCCGGCGATATCGTTGTGGAAGACGGCAGCCTGCAGTTCGGCCCGGGCAACGTTCTGGGAAATGACGCCACATTGATCGTACAGGCCGGCATTGGCGTTTTCGTTGTCTTCCAAAACGAGGACGAGATCTTCGGCGGACTGGCCGGCGCTGGTGAGGTGATTATCTTCGACGGGATCCTAATCACAGTCGGCGCTGGGAACCAGACCACGGAGTTCTCGGGGCTGCTCGACGACTCGTTCGGGAGCGGACGCCTGGCCAAGGCGGGCACGGGCACGCTGACGCTCAGCGGCAGCAATGAACACACCGGCGGGACAACGCTCCTCGACGGCGCGCTCAGCGTGTCGGCTGAGGACAACCTCGGCGATACGAATGGCGGGCTGATCTTCGATGGCGGCACACTTCAGATCACCGGCACATCATTCGGCAGCACCAGCCGAACGATTACCTGGAACGCCGGTGGTGGCGGCTTCGACATCGCCAACCCGGGCCACATGTTTACGCTCAACCAGGAACTCAGTGGCAGCGGCGACCTGACCAAGGCCGGACCGGGAATGCTGTCCCTCTTCGGTGACAACACAACCTTCACCGGCAACGTCTACGTCAACGAAGGCACACTCCATGCCGGCGTCAACCAGTCCTTTGGCCTGACCACGGATGTCCACGTCGCAGCCGGGGCGCTGATGGTGATGGACGCCACCGAGAGCTGGGGCGGCCTGAGCGGCGAGGGCACCGTCGATACAGACGGCTCCGCCATCGGGCTGGGCAACGATGGCCAGGACATGACCTTCGATGGTGTGATCAGCGGCTCCGGTCTCCTGGCTAAACACGGCGCGGGCACGATGACGCTCACGGGCAACAACACCCACACCGGCGGAACGCTCGTCGAATACGGGACGCTTGCGCTGCGCGGTGACAACAATGCCATGGCGGGAACGATCCACGTGCTCAGCGGCTGTTCGCTGTATGCCGGGATCAGTGACAGCTTGAGCAACCAGACCCGCGTTGACCTCGAATCCGGCGCCACGTTGGTGATGGAAGATGGCGAATACTGGGGCTCGCTGGCCGGCGACGGCCACGTCGACCTCGCCTACTCCGTTGGTGTGGGAATAGACAACACCGACGCCACGTTCGGAGGCGACCTGACGGGCGCGGGACTGTTGAGAAAGGTCGGCTCCGGCACCATGACCTTGAGCGGCGTCAGCGATTGGACCGGCGGGACATCCATCGACGACGGCGGGCTGTCCGTCTCCGCCAACGATAACCTCGGTGACCTGGCCAGCGCGCTCACTTTCGACGGCGGGAGCTTGCAGGTCACGGGCACTGGCTTTGGAAGCACGTCGCGCCCGATCACCATCAGCAGCGTCTCGATGGTCGACGTCGTTAACGCCGGCAACATCGTAGCCGTGGACTCGGCCATGACCGGCAGCGGTGACTTGATCAAGCTGGGTGACGGCGCGCTGGCCCTACGGGGGAACAACGCCGCCGGTTACACCGGTGACATAACCGTTAGCGGCGGGACGTTGGCGATCGGCATCAGCAACAGCCTCGGTAACGCGAACCGCGTGACGGTTGAGAGCGGCGCCAGGCTGATTATCGAGGCTGACGAGGAATGGGGCTCGCTGACGGGTGGCGGAGACGTCGACCTCGGCAGTTACTACATTCGCGTGGGGTTTGACGACAGCGACGCCGGGTTGAGCGGGACCATCACCGGCGCGGGAGTTTTCAGGAAAGCCGGCGCCGGAACCATGACCCTCAGCGGCGCCAGCGACTACTCCGGCGGGACGTACGTCGATGATGGCACGCTGATCGCTGACCACGACAACGCGTTGGGTACCGGAAATGTGACCGTCGGCGCGGCGACGCTGGTCGTCGCCGATGGCGCGGGGGCGCTTGCGGTTGGCGGCAACTATACACAGGGATCGGCTGGCACACTGGCGGCCGAGATCAGCGGCACGACGCCGTGTACCGAGCATGATCAGTTGAGCGTGACCGGCGCGGCGACTCTGGCCGGTACGTTGCAGCTTGCGCACATCGACGGCTACGGGTGGGAGGCCGGGCAGGAGTACGTGATCCTGACTGCCGCTGCCGTAAGCGGCGCGTTCGACACGGTTACCGGACCGGGCGATTTCGACGTCATCTACAACGCCGACAACGTGACCATCGTGCCGATCTGTGCACCGGGCGACCTGGACTGCGACGGCGACGTGGACCTCGACGACTTCAACACGTTCGCCGACTGCCTGAGCGGCCCCGACGTCACGCCGCCCGGCGGCTGCGACGCCGCCGACTTCGATTCCGATTCGGACGTTGACCTGGGCGACTTCGCCGGGTTCCAGCAGGTATTCACTGGTCCGCAGCCATAGCGGCTTACTGCGATCGACTTCCGATGACCGAAGCCAAGGCCGCCTGAAACACCCCTGTCGGTCCTGCCGCTATATGGGCGGGTTTGTCGAATCGGGGCGAGAAGATTTGAATATGAACGCCGGTTGGAATGTGTAGCGCTGGGCGGTCGAAAAACGTAGCGCCCG
>CAZTAR010000430.1:0-3827 GCA_964611695.1 uncultured Planctomycetaceae bacterium
AGTGTCGTTCTGTTTTCAAGAGGCTGGCAACCCGGGTTCTCTTGCTCTCGTAATGTCGGCTGGCATTCCCCCACCAGGAGCCCGTCATGAGATTGGCATACAGGGCCGACTTCACGTCGTCTCGTTCACCATAGCGGACTAGAACCTCGCGCGCATTGCATTCTTTAGCTTCCTTATGGAGACTCTTGGGTACAACCCCTGCAATGAACCTCGCCCTCGTTTCGACGTCGGAGTCTACCCATTTCCATACTGCCTGGACGGGAATCTGGCGAAGAGCCCCGCCACCTCCCCCATCGCTGCGGCTCTCACGAAGCCACTCGGCAATCCGATAGGCCTTCAGCGTGCCAAGATCGTCCAGATGTTTCACGACCAACGACCAGGTCTTTTCTGGATCTTGTGAAGCAATTGTGAGCAGGACAGATTCACCTGGCGAGTTGTATTGCGACGTAACAGTGCCGCCCTCGCCAAAGTGGTCCAACAGCTTCTCGGCGACCTCTCCGGTGCGGTGTGTGTAGGTGTCCACGAATCTCTCCGCCAGGACGCGCCAGTTGTGGTCATCCATCTGGTCAGCATTCTCTTTGTCTGCGGCCAGGAAGAAGGCATCATCCAGCAGTATCTGAAGAGCTTGCTCTTCCGGTAGTCTTCTCGTGGCTCCTTTCTGCGAGAAGTAGTCATCGAACATCCCCGCAATCGTGCCGATTCCGATCTCACGCTTCTGCTGTAGCAGGTAGGCCAGCCACTCCTCAAACACTTCTTGTGGAAGGTCCTGCAACCCCTTCCCCCAGCTCCAGAGCCGGAACAATCGCGGATCGAAAACACCCCGATGGGCTAGGTCAAGCACTCGCTTCGCCGCTCGGATGGTCAAGCCACAACGCCGAGTTATTTCGGGAATCCACTTCTGCAGCCTGGCATCGGCTGCAATCTCATCCATGTAGTCTTCCCACGCACCAGGGTTGCCGTCGAAAACGTGCTTCAGGTATCCGCTCAAGAAGAACGTGCACGCGCCCTGTCCCGCTTGACGCTGGCCCTCCAGTATGCTCGGAAGTAAGCCCCTCTGCGCGTCGTGTTGCGCCAGCCGATGGCCGAATTCGAAGCCGTTCTTGGCATCTTCAGTCACGAGCCACGTGAGTTCATGGCTGAGAAGAGAAGGATCACCTGTTGCCTCCAAGGCGAGGCTCTCAATGATCTTCCTTGATTCTTCAGTGCGTTCCCCTTCCTCGTTGAACTTGTCTGCGAGAAGATCCATACCAACATGACGTTGCAGCCGAGAGGAGTAATCACTACCTTCAAGCTCTGTGCGGAGTTGTTCCCACCTCAGTCGGGCGTCGGGGCACATGCTCTTTCCTTCGTAATGAAGGATGGAGACTATTGTCGCGATAACGGGTTTCTTGCCGACAACGGGTAACGCAGAGATATCTCGAAGAGTGTCCACGACCATTGCGTTCAGGGCCTCATAGGCAATCAAACCGTGGGCGTTGTCGAGGAGGATGCGAACGGCTTCAGCTTGTTCTTCACTTGTCCCAGTCTCCGCGATTCGCGCGACGAGTCTCCAGACATGGCGATAGGCGTCGAATAGTTCCCCCCACGTCTTAGGACTCCACTGCTTAGGTGGCCTGCGGAGCCCTTGGTACTCCGCCCCAACGACTCGGAAGCCGTGGCCCACAGTCAAGGCTCCATCGCAGGCTCGCAACGCCAGCAGTCGACGTTCTCTTGAAGGGGATTCGATTGCCTCCTCAAGGATTGGGAATCTCTCATCCGGTGGGGCTTCAGTCGGTGCCAATCGGTCTGTCCCAAGACTGAACAGCGAGACGAAAACGCCGCTCGCGTTATTCGCCCACCGCTCGTTTTCGGCTTCACCTAACGCAAGCAGAAGCCGTGCTCCCCTCGCGCACCAATCTCTCCAGATAACGATCATCTCGATTGCGTCAACGACCTCACGGCGTCCCTGCACGAAGGCCAACAATTCTTCCTTGGACCGCCGCCCGATTGTACGTTCAAGGCAATCGAGGGCCGATTCGGGATCGGCTTCTGTCAGGGCCAAAAAAAAACGCGCGGCGAACTCGTTACTAAGTACGTTATCGCCGTTGAATGGGCCGCCCGGGCCCAACAACTCTGCTACCACAGCTGTGGCCGCGCCAGACTCACTGGCATATTTGAACATGTCACAGAAAGATTGACGGAGACTGTCGGGAATGACCTTGAAGATGTTGTCAACTGTAATCTGTCCAGCCCCGTTGAATGTCTCCCACCAGTACTTCCAAAGCCAAATGTGCAGCGCGAGGGGGGTGATATAGAGCGTGGTTCGGCCCTGGAGGATTCGTCGTCGTCGAAGGTCCTTCACGATTGCCTGAAACACAGCGGGCGTCACGCTGGGGTCGCCGAACGTCTTGATAAGCTCGGCTATCGCTGTTCCCTCATTCTCGAACGGCGGTTTGAACCCGAACCGCCCAAAGATCGCGATGAAGGCGAGAACAAGTCGCGTGCGTTTTGCCTCGTCGCTCTTGCGGTCGATGGGGCCCGCGATGATCCGATCATACATCGCCTCGCCACCCTCGCCAGGCTTGAGGGGATCATCTGGAAAATCCCGGAGATTCCGTCCCACTAAGTGCGCGAAGCGAGGTGATGAGCCGACGATCGGGACCCATCTATCTGCCTCGAAGCTGTCAACTCCATACTTAGTGATGATGCTCTTGGCTTCGGGTGGTTTGAGTTTGGGGCATTCTGCGTATTGTACATCAGGAAGCGCGGGTTCGCTCTCATGATGAATGGTAATCAATCGCGCCCGGCGCCCTAGGTCCTTCAACTTGTTCCAGAGCTCGACTGCCATGGAGTTGTCACACTCATCGATGACGAATAACGCCTCCTTGTGTTGGTCAGTTCGCCGAAACTGGGCCAGCAATGCACCACGCAGCAACTCTTTGGCATCGCACTTGATGACCAACGAGGCAAGATCGTCCGCTCGTGTGGTCTCCAGAATAAACCGCGTCTTGCCGCACCCAGCTTCTCCGAGAGAACGAACATGAATCGCGCCGGAAGCTCGCTGTAGGTCTTGCCGCAGCCCACTGACGCAGAGGCTGTAGTCGTCATCTGCCTCAAGTGGGTGGCGCATGTCATTTTCTTGTGACCACATATCATGCGTGCAAAAGACGCTGTCGCTTAGCCCCTTGAGGTCGAGCACAAGCGACGGGTAATAGATGTTGAGGATGCCCAATAGTTGAGACTGTCCGAGGACGGCCACCCTGGGCTGGCTGTACCCACAGGCCTCAAGAAAGGTACGCAGATGGCCCTCAGCATGGTCCTGTTGGACCGGGGTGAAATCCTGCCTCGTGCAAATCAGAAGATACCAGCCATTCTTTGCGAGCAGGTCACGAACGGGTTCGCCGAGGTCTTCGCGAGAACTCCTTTTTCCATTGAAGAGTTCCTTTCTAATCTCGGCTTCTTGCCAAGCCTTGAACTCCCCCGCCTTGATCTGGATTCCCGTCTTGCCAGGCTTGATGAGTTCGGATTGTCCGGGCTCGATGGAGGCTTCAACGGATGCGTCAATGCCTCCGTCCGGGACGCAGGTTTGCTCGGTAATCTGAATCGCAGAGACTGGAATCCCCAATCTGTTGGCCTCGGCCCACAGGAGTTTACGAATCAACCGCACCGCCTCGGTGGTATCGAGTCGGTTGAGGTCACTTGCATCTGCTTCGAGTATCGTGCTCATCGCGCAATCAAACGGCAGAAAGACCAGTCAACATCGTCGGGCACAGCCCTCTGCACATTCTAGAGTCAGTTATGAACGCCGGTTGAAAAACGTAGCGCTCGGGCGGTACCGGCGGTCGGTT
>CAZTAR010000431.1:0-3819 GCA_964611695.1 uncultured Planctomycetaceae bacterium
CTCGCCGCTCTCCTGCCATTCGCAGCCAGTGGGCGAAGTGCCGGTGCGCAAGGCCTCCTCTACCTGTGAGTATGGCGGGAGGAAGTCCAAGGAACTCACAGCCCGTTTCCGTAGTTTCCATCAAAAGCTGGTTGCGTTTCCCGAGCCGGATTTCGTGAAAATGCGCGTATTCACGCTTGGCCAGCTCTTCACGGATGCTCTTCTGCACCTCCTGGGACGGGCGTCCCAGTATCTCATAAGCCCTTGCCACCGGTGTGTACGGTCTCTCCGCCAGGAGTTTCAGGAGCTTGCGCGCACGGTCATCGAGGTCGCCTCCATATGCCTTCGCCTGACGTGCCTTGGCAGTCTTGTGCTCGCCAACGTACTTACGAAGGGCTTCCTTGACATGCGGCAGTTCGGAAAGGCGCTTGCTCGGAACGTACGGATGCGAGTGGTATGCGTCAGGAGGGATGGGCCTGCGTCGAGGGGGAACGTAGTCGACCTTCCCGAGGACTGCGTGGGGCCAGACGCCACCCGAGAAGCGCACTACGCAATTCCCAGGAGCCAAGCATGACAGGATACCTTCCGAATCGGCATGCAGTAGCAACGTCTGGGCGGCCGTCCGTATGCAGGCTGAAAACGTTTGGTTCAGGACGATGTTATTATGCATGTTTGCGAGGAGTACGCTGCTGCTACCGGCGATGGTGCTAGTTCCCAGCACGAGCTGCAATGCCATTTCCCGACCTTGTCCAGCGATCGACGTGATCGGCGGAGACTTATCCGGGAAGCGGTTGGCCGCCTCCTGAGAGATAACGGAACCGCATTCGTCGATAAGGAAGAGTGTGTCGACATTGTCGGCCTTGACGCCACGGCAGATGCGGTCGTGATAGACTTGCCCTAGAATCAGGTCAATGACGAAGTCGCGAAGAAGAGAATCGAAGTTCGACATCTGGAATACGCACGACTTGCCTTGTGCAATGACCTCGCGCAGTACGTTCAAGCCGCGGAAGCTTTCGAAGAGCGTACCCGATGCTCTAATCACGGACTCCAATGCCTGCATCAAGGACTGGCTGTACTGTGACTTTGAACTGAATGAAGTCGGCGGTGCGGAACTCAGAATATCCAGGAGAAGATGGAAATCGGGGTAAAGAAGCACATCACCTGGTTTGCGATTGAGCGCAGAAACAGCCCAATCAAGCACCCGAACAAATGTTGTCTTCGCAAATGCCAGGTCAAACCGCGCCGCAAAGGAGACCGCTACGTGCCAATTCCAAAGGTGAACCGGCATCGAACCAGGACCATGTAAGCCAAGCCGAAGGTCGCGGTGAGCATCAAACAACAACCAGTCCCCACCGAGAAGCCCAGGAAGGTCGGCAAAGTCCCCCCCCTTGAAGTCAAAAACGAGGAAACTGAGCTTGCGATTCTCTGCTGCAGCCCATTCGGCGAGTCTCAGAATGTGGCAACGCAGCGTTACTGTCTTCCCGAACCCGCTGGCACCACTTATCAGGGTGTGTCTTATGTCATCGGTGGGATCCAGGCCGAAGCGCACCGGTGCCTCTGTCAATGTTCCGATCGATACGGGTGGCGGTCCCTGTGGATTCCACTGCTCGTCGGTCGGAGGACGATGAAGCTTGTTTGGGAAGTCCTTATCGTGTTCCACGCACTGGCGAACTTCTGGAAGTTTCAGTGCCGCCACCTCCTTCGATAGGATGCCGGCTTCAATGGATGTGACCAACTGGCGGATACGCTGGTGGTGGTCACCGAGGTTGTGTCGCTGAATCAGCTGCATCATTTCTTCGAAGGCGTCCACGCCGCAGCCTCCTTTCATGCTTGACGCGGCCAGAGCCGGTAGGTTGTTTGCGCTCGCCAGCGTTAGCAGTCAGCGGACAGCGAGAAGGGTACTAGCCACATAAGAGCGCTGCAGATAATGCACGTCACGGCAACGCGCGCGTCCTGCAAATCCCAACGCTCGCTTGCATGATCGTTCCTTCTCTTGTCGCTCTCTTGCATTTCGCGCACCCCATGATCTTGCAGATGCAAATCAGGCTGAAGCATCTGGCGGCGCGTCGTGTACATTGAGTGCCGCCATCAGCCTGCACCGAGTGCAGGCACGGCGAGCATCGCCGGTCAGTCATCCACGCGCTTGAACAGGAGTGCTCGAATCAGTCGTGCGAGCCTAGATCTGCGTGCGCAAACCGGGCATAGCCACGCGCCTTCGTGTCGTGTCCGATGGCGGGGGCAGGTATAGATACCACAAGCCGCGCAGAGACGACCACCAGTCTTGCTGCAAATCCCATGACGTGGCGCTTCTCTTCCGAACAAAGAGAACGGAGGATTGCGGCAGACACCGCACACACCGCCCAACGCAACACTCTTGCTGTAGGGATTCCACAAACTCCCGTCCATGAGCGACAGGTATTGTGTGACCTCCCGAGAACTGAACTCTCCATTCGGCTCTTGGATTAGGTACTTGTTGTTACCCACCCACATGATGGGCGCTCCATCCTGGTCGGTCATCACAGACACGAGGGCTTGTCGTGAAGATGGCACGCCTTGTTGACCCGAACTCATCGCATCACCTCAAACACCAAGTGCCTCGGCAAGCTGCATGGTTGCCCACCAAACTGCCCGGAGAGCAATGACCACGAAACCAAGGGCGCACGCTGCGATCACGAGCAGGAATGACAGGGCAACGCCAGCAACGACACGCTCGCCGATATGGCGGACAACTGCGGCTGGCCCCCGCCGTTTCGGAGCAGCAGACACCAGTGGCACGTCGTCAGGCTCATGGGCGAATTCAGGCGTCATGGTTCCGGCCCTTCGGCGCTCGCTTCCACTCCGTGACCTCCCAGTGGCCGTCGTTGGTCTTTGCGAACGTTGCCAGGACGACCGTTCCAACGGCTTCTTGCGTCTCCACCTTGGTCCCGACCACGAGATCGAAACCGCATGCCTGCAGAAACTCCGCTATCGGCCCGGCGGGCCGCAATGGAAGCGGGAATACGATCACGTGCTTTCGGCCAGCCTGCGATTCGTCGACGTGCTCCAGTACAACCTGGAGGCCAGGCGGCGTGCGGTTCTTCTTGAATGAGGCGACACGCAACGGGTACCAGCTGCGTTTACGCAGGTTCTTATGATCCTCGATAGGAATTGACAGCGGTCGTGGCATGGTAAGATCTCCTTACGATCAGATTCACGCGGGCTCACGTACGCCCGGCGCCTGCAGCTCAGTCGAAGCAGGCTGCTCCTCTTCAGCATCCCATTCACCCGGATCATGCGGGGCCGACTCCACTGCACGGAGTCGCTCTCGGTTACTCGCGCCATCAACAATTCGCGCGATGTCGTTCAGAAACTCGTTGACCATCTCAAAGCCCAGCAGGATGCGCCCATCAGCCCGGATTGCGCCGCTTCCTTTCTCACCAGGCTGGAGGTTAAGCAGCAGTGGATTCGCCTCGATGCAGTCTGCCGCAGCCCTGAGAATCGAAGCCGCTTTCTGGGGGGCCAGGTCCTGCTTGAGCTGAATGATGGCCAGTTCTTCGCCTGTTGTGCGTTGTGTTTCGAATCCAAACTCCCATCCCTGATCATTGTCTTGCGGGGGCGCTTCGCGGCTCGCCGAGAGAAGCAGGATCGGTCGTCGTGTTTCAGCCATGATGATTTCCTTGTTGGTATTCGAGTTTTCGAATTAGCTGCTCGTGGCCGTTCAGCGGGCACCATGCTGCGTGCCTTGCTGGTGGTCATTCGGGGGGCGCCAGGAGTCGCCCGAGAGGAACCGGGCGGCCCTGGCGGTAGTCGGCGTCGACGCCGGTGATCGGGTTGGGGATGGTCGTCTTCGTGCTGGTCCTC
>CAZTAR010000432.1:0-3809 GCA_964611695.1 uncultured Planctomycetaceae bacterium
GTAGAGCGTCTGGCTGATCGGCATGCCGAGCAGGATGATGTACGTGAAGTTGAGGCTCTTTCCCGCCTTGGCTTCCTTGGCCCACGCACCGGCGGCGGCTTGTCCGGCCTTGCCGATTCCGATCGCACTACCCAAAGCGGCGAGGCCCAAGGCCAGACCGGCGCCCATTTGGCCGAGGAAAGGCATGACCGTATCCGCCGAGGCGAGTATCCCCGACGCGTCCGTGCTTGCAACCAGGCCCGATGCGATCCCAGAAATCATAATGCGTTCTCCTGACTGATTCGTGCTCGGAACGGGGCGTATTCATACCCCGCCCATTGCATACCGAGGTTGTTCGAGAATTCAAGAATGTTCAGACGCACGCCGTGCGCGAACAGTGCAATCATAGCCAATCCGAGATTCAGCCCGTGTCCGAAGATGAGAATCAGGATGGTCAGTGGCCAGAAGCCGGCGCTCATCGCCATCTCGTTGAAGCTTACCGCCAACACACTGCTGGCCAGACCCACCGCCATCAGCCGCACATAGCTAATCACGTCGGAGAAGGCCGACAAGAGAGACAACGGGAAGTCAGCCACACCCAGTCCAATCGACTTGAGGACGTTGCGTCTCAGGTCGCGGAACAGAATGGCGAGCGTGGCCCCAACGATCAGGCAATAGGGCCAAGGGGTGCCCCAGGACATCTCGCCGCCGAGCACAAACATCATCACCACGCCTAACATGCCGACCAGGAACACCGCCCAGCCGATCTTGTTGAGAAACCGTGTGTTCGGATAGAGCGCCACGGCCTGCCACAACTGGGCAATGCAAAGGTGAATCGCGCCCATGACGAAGCTGATTCGCATCACCAGTTCTCGCGAGTGGGTCGACAAGTCGATCGGGATCGGCGGCGTGTATAGCACATAGCCGAAGCAGCTGGCGCATAGCCCTCCCCAGATCACGGAGACTGCGCCGACGATCATCAACAGTTTGGTGAACTCCGCGCCCAGCGCCGGCGCGATCTTGCGATAGCCCAATAGCGGGCCGAGCAACAGCACTGCCCCATATCCAGCGTCGCTAATCAGCATGGCCGCGAAGATCGGCAGCGCGATCATGAACGGCGCCGATACGTCGAACTCCCGATATCCCGCCACCGTTCCGAGGAGCTTGAACAGCCCCCGCATGGGACTGGCCCATCGGGGATAGCGAATGAGTGTGGGAGGGTGCTCATCCTCGGCAGGCTCGTTGATCTGAACGGCGGCCGTGATTCCCGAACGGGCAATACTCGTTTCAAGCGAATCGGCCCGCCCTGCTGGAACCCAGCCCTGCACGGCCGAAAGATCGTTCGTGCCCAGGCTGCCCCGCACTGCGGAACTGAAATCGGCCTCCTGCTGCAGGCGCAGTTTCTGGGTTTTCAAGCCTGCGATCAGATGAGCGAGCCGTTCCAGCAGCGCCGTGTCCTCCTTGAGGGCGGCGCGGACTTCCTCCGCTTGAGCGCGAATCGAAGGGGCGTCTTCCTTCGGTAACGGAACACTCGTCGCACCGTGGGGCAACTCCGGTTCGGTCTGCCGGTTGATCACAGCCACAAGCGATCGGCTGCCAGGCAAGGGTGCGATCGTGTGCGTGCATTCCGCTTTGATCTGGCTGATCCGCGCGTCGGGGACCGAGTAGAACCGCACGTCGATCCCGGCTTTGCGGAGCTTGTCCAGTTGGCGGAGTTCGACGTTTCCCCAGGTCTTCATTTGATCGAGTTGACGGTTCAGTGTGATGAGTCGGTTCCGGTGCTCGGCAGCCTTGCGGTGAATGTCGAGCACGGTTTGGACCGCTTCTTCGAGCGGCACCTCCGGTGGCTCACCGGTAGGTTTGATGTCAGAGAGAACGCGGATTGCCCCTTCGATATCGCGGATGCGTAACAGCGTCTCTTCGTCGGCGACCGTGCGGGCCGGGTCGATCGGAACGAGGTGCACGACACCCAGTTCGCGCAAATGCTCGAATAAGGGATCGCGATCCTGACTGCGGACCACGACGAGCAATTTGTGCATGGGGACAATCACGAACTCTGGCTCTCCTTCGTCACAATTCCAGGAGTGTGGCACAGGTGTCCCGCCGGTGTCTCCACCGCCGAGACCGCGGCGTCACAGAGGCATTGGCTTGGTCTCAGCGAATCCTGAGGTAGTCTCTTAAGCTGTAACATCTCTCTCGTCCTCTTCCGCGGTGTCCTCGATGTCCGACTGGACGGCCGCGTCGCTCTGGTTCTTCGCGATCTTCGCCCGACCTACCGCGGCTGTCATCCTGTCACCCAGTTTGATCCGAATGACGCGTATTGCATCCTGCGCCTCGGGAATCTTGATTCTCTCAAAAAGATTTACCCGCTGGATAATCCGTGTCAGCTCGCGACTAAGCAACCCGTATTCTTCGCTCAGCACGTCGAGTTCGGCTCGCTCCCGAGCGAGCCGGCGATGATCTTCGATCGCACGATCGACCCACGACGGTGTGCCGAACAGGCTGTAGCTCGCCGACGGGAAACGCACCTCCTCGAACACGGGAACTTCCACGCCGGCGACGTTCCGCCGAGAGATACTGATGTCCTCGAACTCGGACAGCTTGGCAACTGAAACGCCCGCGACATCAGTCAGGACTTTCTCGTATTCGGCGATACGGGCCTCGACCTCTTGGACGGTGTCTTCCTGCTCGCGGAGCCGACGGACGCTATCACGCTGCGCCTGCTGGAGCTGCTGTTGCTTCAGTTTGAGCAACGGCAGATAGCGCTTATAGCGACTCAGTGCGTCGCGAAAACGCTTCAGCTCGGGCCGTGTCATTTTGATCTTCGTCGCCATGCTTTGATTCAACGCAGACCGTTGTGTGCTCCGTGTGGCACCGGCGTCTCGCCGATGGTCCATCACCGGCGAGACGCCGGTGCCACAGTGATGCCGACTACGACAACGGCTTGGGCCAATGGTTCTCGATGATCGACCGCCGGATGCCCGTCTCCGCCGGTTCGAAACAGTCCGCCAGGATTGTCCAGCACCGATCCAGCGCTTCCGGCAGCGGGATGTTGACGGACAGGTCCATGATTTGGTGTTCGAACAGCCGGCCGTATTTCATGAGCTTCTTGTCCCAGTCGGACATTTCAAAACCCATGTCGCGTTTCTCGCGACTCTCGCGACACGATGCGTAGAGCTGGATGCAGCCGTCCATGATCGCACGGTGGTCGTCTCGCGTTTTGCCGTTGACTTGCTGCTTGAGCCGCGACAGCGAGCCAAACGGCTCGATACGACCGTTACGCAGGTAAAACTGCCCCTCGGTGATATAGCCTGTGTTGTCCGGCACGGGATGCGTGATATCGTCGCCCGGCATCGTCACGCAGGCCAGCAATGTGAGTGAGCCCGCCCCGTCGAAGTCGACGGCCTTCTCGTATCGCTTGGCCAGTTGGGTATAGAGATCGCCCGGGTAACCCCGGTTCGAGGGAATCCGTTCCATCGTGATCGCGATTTCCTTCATCGCGTCGCTGAAGGCGGTCATATCGGTGAGCAGCACGAGCACGTGTTTACCTTGCAAGGCAAACTGTTCGCCAACGGTCAAGCACAGGTCCGGCACGAGAAGACACTCGACGACCGGATCGGCGGCGGTATGGATATACATGACCGTCCGGCCCAGCACGCCCCCTTCTTCGAACGTGTGCCGGAATTTCAGATAGTCGTCGTGCCGCAGACCCATCCCGCCGAAGATGATCACGTCCGCCTGAGCCTGCAGTCCAATGCGTGCCAGTAGTTCGTTATACGGCTCACCGGCGACGGAGAAGATCGGCAGTTTCTGTGACTCCACGAGCGAGT
>CAZTAR010000433.1:0-3788 GCA_964611695.1 uncultured Planctomycetaceae bacterium
GCAAAGACGCCTCGGAAAACCCGAAGACTCCCACTGGTGAGAAAGGCGGGCTAGCTGGCGAGAAGATCGGCGCCACGTTCGCCAAGCGAACCGCGGAGCTTCGCCATAGCACGGATTTCGATTTGTCGGACCCGTTCTTTGCTGATGCCGAGTTCGCGACCTATTTCATCGAGCGTATTCACCTTGCCGCCGGTGTGAAGGCCGAAGTGTCGCTCGACGATCAGGCGTTCGCGATCATCCAACGCGGTGAGGCCGTTCGAGATCGTCCGGCTAATTTCTTCAGCGGCCTGCTGCGGTGTTTCCTTCGGCATCCGATAGTCCCG
Source organism: uncultured Planctomycetaceae bacterium (assembly GCA_964611695.1). Taxonomy (GTDB): domain Bacteria; phylum Planctomycetota; class Phycisphaerae; order UBA1845; family UTPLA1; genus CAZTAR01. The sequence goes on from CAZTAR010000433.1 coordinate 324, forward strand.
GGTGTCGGCTAGGAACTCGTCGTGCCCGGTCTGGAATCGCCCCAATCGCACCAGTTCCTGTGGGACAGTCCTCGCGTAGGACCGCATGATCGCCCATGACGCATAGGTGCTGAACCTGAAGCCCCGGCCGAAGTCAAACTTCTCAACGGCCCGGATCAGGGCGATGTTACCGTCGCTGATCAGTTCGAAGAGATTCGAGGCCTTGTGGGAGTGCAGATGACGCTTGGCAATACTCACGACCAACCGGAGGTTTGCCTGGATGATCCGGTTCTTGACCTCGGTCGCCTGATCCAACAAAACCTCGATCTCGGCCATCCGTTGATCGGTCGCCAATTCAGGATGGTCCGCGATCCGCTGCCGTATCATTTCAGCTTGATGAAGCAGGAAGTTCATCCGGCGGAAGAGACGCTGCTCGTCATCGCGGTCGAGCAATGGCGTTCGGTACAACGCGCTCAGGTAGGCCGGAAGCTCGTTCGGAGTCCGAGCCAGCAGTTCATCCGTCTTCGCATCACCGAGATCCGAATCGGCCTTTCTCGCGAGGATACGCCGTTCCGCGTCTGGCGCGTCGAACGACGGATTGTAGATGTACGCGATCGGCTCGGCGGCCAGCATCGCCGCGCGGACCTTCGTAAGAACCCTGCGAATTTCATCGGCCCGCTTCCGGAACCGTTTCGCGAGTGACGAGATCGAATCTCCCGCCTGATGTGCGTCGAAGATCAACCGCTCGGGATCGACATTGCGAGGCTTCTCAGTACCGTCGAAAAGTGCTTCATCCGCATGATCGCGGTCATGGCGTCGCAAGGTGTAGCGGATGGTCTCGACCGCCCGGCCCGTCTCAGCGGCCAGCCTCAGGGTGACCACGTGCAGACAGCAGCCCTCGGCATTGACCAATTCCTTCGCGCGACTGATGATCCGCTGCTTCTCCTCTTTCCGCATTAGCTGAAAGGAAGCACCCCGTCGGACAAGATCGCGATGCCGAGAGACGAACACCTGCACCGCCCGGCTCGTGAACGCCAGGCGGGGTAGGATATTCTCGGTTGCGAACCAGCAGCCGACCAACCCGCGGGCTCGCCACCGCGAGATGGTTTTCGTCGATACATTGAATCGCTTGGCAAGCGAATCGACATCATAGAGTTGCCCGGCGGCGGCCGCTTCCGGCAGGGGCGTGGCCGCGGTCAGGGCGTCCATCATTTGGCTTAAGTCGGAGATGAGTGCCTTGCCGCCGAGCATGGTGTCTTGGGTGCGTCGCGGTCGATAACCGGTGACTTGGAAACAGACAAACGAGTAGGGATAATCCCGCTTCGGGTCGAGAAGCTCAATTGCACGCCGAATCCCAACCGTTTGTCGCAGGCGATGCCGCAACGGCGACAACGACAGCTCATGTGCAAGCTGTGCGATCTCGGTCAGGCGGTAGGACTTCATCTCGGTCTCCCAAGGCGGAGGGCTTCTGGGATTGCGGTTGTTCGGGCAGGGCTGGACGGCAGCTTGGCCTTCGCAGTTCCACTTCCCGGCGGGTCCACTCCGGATCGGCTTCTCTTGGCAGAGTACCCATCCAGACATCGCCAAGCCCTGTGGTCCACCGCGCTGGGAGACACAGCGACTTCACAACGTCCATCTATATTATTGCGCGGTTATCAGGCAAAAGTCAATGCGGATCGCGTTTTCCGGCCCTGGTGTCTTTTCGGAGCTTCGGGCGGCATGTCCGCCCGTGACGGCACTGGCAGCAAGCTGCCAGTGGCACCACTTCATCAACAGACACCAGAACTCGCCGATAACTCACACGACCACAAACTGCTCTGGACAGGACCGCCGCGTATTGCCATTATGGGTTCCCAAACCTGAACACTATGGAGAATGCAGACTCCGTTATTCTGCCCTAGGGGATTACAATGGCACAAATCCAGCCGTTTCAAGCAATTCGTTATTCTCGTGCGGAAGTCACCCACTTCATCGCGCCGCCCTATGACGTCCTCTCCCAGGCCGACAAGGACAAACTTCTGAGCAAGGAGGAGCACAATATCGTCGCGATCGATCTGCCGCACATGCCGCCCAAAACGGCCGGGCCCGATGCCGTCTATGATCGCGCCGCGGGGGATCTCACCAGTTGGCTGGACATCCACATCCTTGCCAGGGACGAAACACCTGCCATCTACGCCTACCACCAGACTTACGAACTCGGCGGCGAGACACTTACCCGAAAGAAGTTCTTCGCGCGGCTGCGACTCGAACCGTTCGGCACGGGGCATGTGTTTCCCCACGAGCAAACCTTCGGTGGCCCCAAGGAGGACCGGCTCAAGTTGACAACCGCCACGCGGTGCAACCTCAGCCCGATCTTCGGCCTCTATCCGGATGAACAGAACGAGATTGCCACACTCATCGACGGCGCGATTGCGCGTGACCCGGATCAACAGGGTATGCTCGAAGGCGTACACAACAGGCTCTGGACGATCACTGACGAGAAGGTCATCGCCGCGATCAAGGGCAAGATGGCCGACAAGCCTATCTTCATTGCGGACGGGCACCACCGATACGGAACGGCGTTGAATTACCGACAGAAGCAAATCGATGAAAACGGTGAACCGGCGGCGGACGATCCGATCAACTTCGTGCTGACCGTGCTCGGGGGCATGGAAGACCCCGGCGCCACGATCCAGCCCTATTTCAGGACAATCGCGAACCTGCCGAACGTCACGCCGGGCGACCTGCACGCGGCCCTGTCCGATGAATTCGAATGGACGGCGACTGAGAAGCCGACCGATGCCGAGGAGTTGGCCAGACTGCTCGCCGGCACCAGCCCGCTGGCGATCGCGTTTTACTTCGGACGAGGGCAAGCGTGTGCCACAGTTGTCCCGAAGCGAGAAGACCTCCTAAAAGACTACGAAGCAGGCCGCAAACCCGCCTGGCGAAAGTTGCCTTACGCCGTTCTGCACCGCTACATCCTGGACGAGGTGATCGGACCGAAGTTCAACAACGGCGAGCCGCCGACGATGCACTATCTCAAATCCATGGAAGAAGCGATGCGAGACGCCGAGAAGTGCGACGGCATCGCGGCGTTGATGCCCGCGACGACCATGGCACAGCTTCGAGACATCTGCACGGCAGGTGAGCTCATGCCGCAGAAGTCGACGTACTTCTATCCCAAGCTCGCCACAGGGATGGTGATCAACCCACTGTACTAAGAAACTATCTCAGAATCGTGGCACAGGCGTCTCGCCTGTGTTTTCACCGCCGAGACGGCGGTGCCACAATGTGTTTGGCACAGTCTTGGGGTATTCTGAAGTAGTTTCTAAAAGCATAGTCTGCTTGAGAGGGCACGCTTTGCTGGTGCTTCTGCCCCCGTGGCCGACGGGGATGGCAGACTTGCGCGCACCACACAAACCGGTTCGCACGCACCCTGCCAGGTCAACCGTTGACCGCTTGCTGACGCGCGCGGCTCTTCTATGAAAGCCCGTTGCGTGTCAAGCG
>CAZTAR010000434.1:0-3786 GCA_964611695.1 uncultured Planctomycetaceae bacterium
CCGGCCACATGGTCTTCGGTAGCCTCCACACCGCCGACGCGATGCAGGCCTTCACGCGCATCCTCGAATTCTTCCCTCGGGCCGAGCACGACTTCGTTCGCAGCTCCCTCGCCAATTCACTCAGGGCGATCTGCGCGCAACGCCTCTTGCCCTGTTGCCGCGATGACGTCTCGATGGTCCCGACCACCGAAGTCCTCCTGAACAACTCCACGTGCAGGGAACTCATCCGCAAAGGGCAGGACCAGGACATCCCCGCTTTGATCGAGGGCAGTGCCAAGGAAGGCATGCACTCCTTCACCGCCTCACTCGCCCAGTTGGTTCAGGACGAGTGCATCTTCCGAGACGACGCCATGAAGTTCGCGCCCAATTCCGAAGCCCTCGCCAGCCACCTGCGCGGCATCAAGACGCAGGCCGCGACGATGGTCCAACGGCGTTGACAGCGAAAGTGGCCGGTTCCCGCATCGAAGAATGACCGAAGCCAACGGGCACCCAATGGCGTTTGAATGATTCTCCGGCCATTCGGCGGATGCTCTCTTGACGCATAGGTTCTCCCGCTGCACAATAAGGGAAGTCCGCATACCTGAAACCGAGGGTTTCACCAGGAACAGCGCGACGGTTGAAACAGCCAGCTCGCGCTGCCCGCCAAGGCTTGATCGCAGTTTGACAACCAGCCACCGAGGAATCCCGGCCACAAGGGCCGCGGTTGTCGCGGCGCGGTCTAGAGCAACTTGAGTATTTGTGTAGCGTCCGACCACCGTGTCGGACGTCGATTACCAACGGTTTGCGTCGGCCGACAGGGGCGTCGACCGCTACGGAAGAAGTTAATCTGCTCTAAGGATCGGAGAATCGCAACCGTGCAGAGTCTTTTCTGGAAAGGCCTACAAATGCGCAATCTAATCGCAGTGTCAGTGATGTTGATGATCGGCACGACCGGCGTTTGTGCCGAAGGTGTCGAATCCGAACTCGCGGCCGAGTTGGACAAGGTGCTGTCATCCCTGTATCCGCCGGATGAGCCAGGCGTCGCCGTTCTCGTCGCCAAAGGGGGGGAGGTCGTGCTGCGAAAAGGCTACGGCCTGGCGAACATGGAGCACAACATCCCCATCACGCCCGAAGCGGTCTTCCGTGTCGGTTCTATGAGCAAGTTCTTCACCGCGACGGCCATTCTCATGCTCGTCGAGCAGGGTAAGATCAACCTCGAAGACGAGGTCGCACGCTTGCTTCCCGATTACCCCACACATGGGAAGAAGATCAGGATCAAGCACATTCTCGCGCACACCTCGGGGATCTGGGACTACCTGAACTTGCCCAAGATGCAGGACGGCTGGCGGGAAGATATCACCGTTCAGGGCCTGATCGACCTCTTCAAGGACAAGCCGCTGGAGTTCGAACCCGGTGACGGTTTCGCCTACAGCAACTCGAACTACATCCTCCTCGGCGCGGTCATCGAGAAGGTGACTGGGAAGACGTATGAGGCCTTCGTCGATGAACACCTGTTCGCCCCGGCCGGCATGAAGAGCACCTGCTACGGCGGCCACCTGAAGATCATCCCCAACCGCGCGGCGGGCTACGAAAAGTCGAGCGACGGATACCTTAACGCGAGGTTCCTGAACATGATGGAGCCCTACGCGGCAGGGGGGCACGTCTCGACGGTGGACGATCTCTGGCGTTGGAACAAGGCCTACCTGGGCGGGCGGTTTCTCTCGCGGAAGATGCTGGATCAGGCGCTCAAGCGATTCACGCTGAACAACGGCAAGGAAGTACCTCTGGCCAGCGGTTTCGGGATCAGCCCCTTCGAGGGCCATGAGATCATCGTCTTTGCCGGCGGGATTCACGGTTTCAGTTCACAGGCCGTGATCATGCCTGACGAAGATCTGCACGTGATTATCCTGTCGAACAACCCAAGGCACTTGCCTCGGGTTGCCGTGGTCGCTGCCCGCCTTGTTGCCATCGCCATCGGCAAACCGTGGGGAGAACCCAAGACGATTCAACTTGACGAGAAGGTCCTGGATTCACTCGCCGGCACCTATCGCGTCCCGGACGACGAAGGGTTTCTGGCGCATGGCGGTGAGGAATGGATCGTCGCTCGCAAAGGCACGGGACTGAGCTGGGAGCGGAAGGGGCGCGGCCGCAAACGGACGCTGCTGCCGCTCAGCGAGACGGAGTTCTGTTTCAAGATCGACGTGCATCGGCGAATGGAGTTCGTCAAGCACAAGGACGGCAAGGTCTCGCACATGCTGCTGCGGGTACCCCTGTTGGTACCACAGCGGGCGGTCAGGGTGGATTGAGTCGGCAAGCCAACCAACCGGAAGAAGTTCACTCTCAATCCTGACCACGACGCAGTTTCTTGTTCTCAAGCAGCTCTCTCCACCGCGTCACGTCACCACGCCGGATCGTCACGAGGATCCAGATCGGTACCGGCACGACGAACGTCGCCTCTGGCGCGACGAGCAGCGCGTTCGCGCATAAATGGATGACGGATTTGGCAGTCTCTCCGAGTGTGAAGATGGCCAGCGGATTATCCCCCGAGAACACATCGATCAGCCAGATCATCATGCGGAAAGTGACGAATGCGTTAATCGCCAGGAGCCCCCACAACAGCGACTTCCACCTTCGCGACCACGGAATCGGCGTCGCGAGAATCAGCGTGACGAGCAATCCCGTCCCGAGGTAATCCTGCCGACTTTGATAAAGGAGACCGGCGCGGAAGCCGGTGGATTTATTCATCAACATGACCAGCGTCGCCCACTCGCCTTTGCCTTCCGGAGCGACATCGAGGTGGACAAGTCCTTCCGATCCGAACGAGCCGTACAGCAGGTTGCCCGCCCGATGGAGGCACCCGAGGTAAACGGTGTTCACCCCGGGCCAGGGAACGAGCAACAACCCGTAGAGCAGGGTCAGCTTGAGAAAGAAGCCAGTGATCGGTCTACGTTGAAGCATCGGCTTTCTTCAGATAAGCCAGTCGTGCCTGCCGGGCCCAGAGAATCCAGAACAACAGCGCCAGAAAGATAAACGCCGCCTGCCAAACATCCACGTGCATGATTTGAAAAGTCTCCTCGGAACAGAAGACTCCGACATAGAACAGGCTGACGATCCGCACCAGATTCATCACCAGAAGCAGCGGCGCTCCGACGAGCAGCCCCGGCCATTTCGACCTGAAAGGAACAGGCGAGGCCAGGACCGCGCAGACAAAGAGCGACGTGGGCTGGATCGCATCGCATCCCAGGGCAATGGTGAGCCCAAAACGCGGAGATGTAATCGACCCACCGGTAACCGTCGCGCCTTCACCGAACGCCCGCAAAATCATCCCGGAGACGCTCGCATTGAGCGAGAGATAGGCCTCAAAAGCCGAACTCTCCTTGAACCAGGCGTAAAAGAAGATATTGAAGCCGATGACCAGGACCGCGAAGACCGCGACGAACTGAAGGATCGGGCGCTTGCCGCGAAACCACGAATCCTCCCCGCTCGCCTTCCCCTTGCGACGCGCGATGGCCTCACGTCGGTCGGCCCGTTGGCGCTGTGCCGCGCCTGCCCCCGAGAGATTGGTAGCCTTCTTCTGATGTGTGCTCATGCGAGCCTCGCTGCTCGTCCGTCATCCCGCGAACAACGCGGGCGCCGTGCGGCTTCCAAGTGGATCCCGCCGGCGGATACTAACTGAGGTCATACCCTACACCATCCGGCATTCCTTTTCCAGTTTTTTGCCTCCGGAATTCAGGGTCGAGAGCATCTTCGGCATGAGATGGCATCCTCGGCGGCGATGATCAGATGGGGATGAAAGCCCGTTGCTCC
>CAZTAR010000435.1:0-3784 GCA_964611695.1 uncultured Planctomycetaceae bacterium
CTCGAACTCGAGACGGAGCTTCACAAGCGGGTCATCAGCCAGGAAGAGGCGATCAGTGCAGTTGCTCGAAGCGTTCGTCGTTCGCGCAGTGGCATGAAAGACCCGAATCGGCCGATGGGCAGCTTCATCTTCATCGGGCCGTCCGGCGTCGGCAAGACGCTGCTGGCGAAACGTCTCGCGGAGTTCATGTTCGGTTCGGAAGAGGCGCTCATCTCCATCGACATGTCCGAGTACATGGAGAAGCATAACGTCAGTCGACTCATCGGCGCGCCGCCAGGCTACGTGGGCTTTGAAGAGGGTGGACAGCTTACTGAGCGCATTCGGCGTCGCCCTTATGCCGTGGTGCTGTTGGACGAGATCGAGAAGGCGCACCCGGACTGTTTCAATATGCTGCTCCAGATCATGGAGGAGGGCCGGTTGACGGATTCGTTCGGGCGGCATGTCGACTTCAGAAACGTCGTGCTGATCATGACGAGCAACATCGGCGCTGATAAGATCACACACCAGTCGACCTTCGGCTTCGAGAAGCGCGACGAGAATCTCAGCTATGAGAAGATGCGCAACATGCTGAAGCAGGAACTCGAGAACCACTTCCGGCCCGAGTTCCTCAACCGTGTCGATGAGGTGGTTGTTTTCCACAAGCTCACGTACAAGGATCTGACGAGCATCATCGACCTCGAGATGTGCAAAGTGCAGAAGCGGCTCAAAGATCACGGCTTGGATCTTGAGCTCCAGGACGACGCCAAGGACTACCTGCTTGAGAAGGGTACTGATGAGAAGTTCGGCGCACGACCGTTGCGAAGGGCGCTCGAACAATACATCGAAGACCCGTTGAGCGAGAACATCCTCCGCGGTCTTTACAAGGGCAAGAACAAGCTGATCGCCTCTGTCACTGAGTCGGATGGCGAGAAGAGATTGCACTTCGAGGCCTTCGAGACACCGCCGGATGGAGAGGGCGAACTGGCGGAAGCCGGCGCCGGTCCCAGCGAGGCGACTTAACCGCACAACCGGAAGCGTTCCGGATTGCTTGCACACTCCACGCAGCCTCGCGATTTCGCATCGCGGGGCTGTATTTTTGCGCGGAGACCGGCGAGAAGCGTGACGAGCCCGCATGAAGGACATGGATACCATAATCTGGATGCGGCGTTATGATGCTTGTTGTCTGGTGTTTTGGTAGTCACCAAGTTCCCACCGATTGGAGGATTTTTCATGTCTTGTGGATTCCAAAAACTCGCCCTCTCTTTCTGCGTGCTCCTCGCAACCGCGCACGTGGGGGCCGTTGCTGCACCTACCGCGCCAACCGACTTGGCTGAAGTGCTTCCCGAGGGGACTCTCATCTACATCGGGCGTTCCGGCAGCGACCAGACCGAAACTGCGCTCAAGGACACGGCTCTCGGTGAGATGTTGGCCGACGCGAAGGTAAAAAGGTTCACGACACACGTCCGGCATGTGATCGACCAGGTTCTCCTGCAGGAGTTCGGCGACTCCAAGAGCGATGTGGCCGGCTGCAATGCCGGTATGGAACTCCTCGCCATTCTCGCGCGGCGTCCCTCGGCATTGGCAGTGCTCGATTGCGGCATTGGAGAGGAAGGCCCGTTTCTCCAAGCAGCTTTGTTGTGCCATCTCGGCAAAGCTGAAAAGGATTTTCTGCGACACCTGGATGTGTACCTTGAATGGACGAAGACGACGGGGCATGACAGCATCACCATATCCGGTAAACAGATGAAACGCCTGGACCTGATGTTGCCAATCCCTATCTACTACGGCGTGATCGAAAAGCATTTTATTCTCGCGGCCGGTGAAGGCACGGTTGAACAACTCGTCGAGGGCCTACAGAAGCCTGCGCGATCGTTGGCGACCGACAAGCGGCTCCTTCTCGCTCGTAAAAAAATGGCCGGCGATGCACGGACTCGTACGCTCACGGTCTACGCCAACGTCGCGGGCCTCATGGAGAAGGCCAAACGAATTCTGCCGGGCGTATTGGGTGGGGATGCGGAGCAAGTGCAGCATGTGATGGAGATTCTATCAGCGGTGGGCGTCGACAGCCTCCAGTCGATCACCTGGGAGAACCACCTCGCGCAGCGCGGCTGCTACAGCGGTTTGTACTTCTATGCGCCAAGCGGAAAAGGTCTCTTCTCGACACAATCCAACAAGCCGCTAACCGACGCGGACCTAGCGGTGATACCGAAGTCGCCTTCGTGGGCCGCCGCGTACAATATCAACGTGGCCGCGATCTACCGCGGCATCCTCTCAGCGGTTGAGGTCTTCGACGCCGATATCCACGCGGAGCTCAGCGAAGGCATCCAGGATGTCGAGGAAGTACTGGATTTCCGTCTTGATGAGGATTTTCTTCAGTTGATCGGCGACACGATCATCATCTTCGACGCCCCGGAGAACGGTGGCTTAATCATCACCGGTATCACCAAGCTGGTCGAGTCCAGCGATCCCAAGCTGCTGCAAAAACGTCTGAGACAGATCGTGCAAGCCATCGGTGAGGCGGTCGGAGGAGAAACCGTCCGTCTCTCCTCGTTCGACCACCGCGGCCATCGTGTGGAGTTCGTGAACGTCGTTGGCGTGCCGATGCCGCTGGCCCCGGCCTGGACTGCCCACGACAACTGGGTCATCCTGGGGCTCTACCCTCAAGTGGTGACTACCACGCTCGACCGATTGATGGACGGCTCGCCCAAGAAAGATTCTATTCTGGCTAATCCTGACTTTACCGCGGGCCAAAAGATAGTCGGCGATTGGGGTTGGAGTGTAACTTATGTAGACACCAAGGCGGCGATGGAGGGCATCTACCCGTTCGTTCTCCTGTTTGCCCAGATGGGCGCGGCCATGGCCCAGGGCGAAGGAATCGACACTGACATCTCCGCGGTTCCAACCCTGCAGACCGTCACGCGACATCTATTCGCCGACGTCAAAACAACGCGATCCGATGCGGAAGGCACGCTGTATTCATCCTACGGACCACTGCCTTTCGCAACCGACCCAATCATGTCTAACAACCTCGGCACCACGGCCCTGCTCACATCGGTCATGCTCCCATCGCTCTCCCGCGCTCGCGAGTTGTCCAAGCGGACTGTCTGCATGGCAAACATGCGCGGCATAGGCCAGGCAATGTACATTTACGCCCAAGATGATCCGGGTGTATTCCCGGAGGATTTTGAGGCTCTGATCGAGGCGAACTACGTTACCGAACGACAGTTTGTCTGCCCAAGCTCAGGGACCGTTCCCGGTGACCTGCACGCCTGCTACGAGTACATACCGGGACAATCGCCCAGCAGTCATCCCGCAAATGTCCTTCTATACGAGAAGCCCGACAACCACCTGAACCGCGAGGGTGGGAATGTGTTATTCGTGGACGGACATGTCCAATGGGTGGTGCCGTACTCAAGAGTCGAGGAACTTGTGGCGGAGACGAAGAAACGCCTGGCGGGAGAGGACGATAGTGAGAAGGATGAACCGTCTTCCGATCCGCCCGGTGCCCAGTCCTCTTCCCAACAAACCACAAACGCGCCTGGGTTGACACCCAATGAGCTGAAGAAGCTGCGAGCGCTGGGATATCTTCCCGCCAAACCGAAAGCCGCTCGCGTGCAATCGGGCAGTTCATCGCCTGCGTCAAAACCGGCGAGCGACCCAGAGATAGAGAAGTAACGCTGCCCAAGGCAGCACAGTACGGGAATCGTCGGCCAGTGTCGGATGAAAACCGGAAGCAGATTCGGATCAGCGGGGCGAGGACGCACAACCTGCGTGACGTCTCGTTGGACTTGCCGCGCGACAAGCT
>CAZTAR010000436.1:0-3773 GCA_964611695.1 uncultured Planctomycetaceae bacterium
CTCGCGCCATGCAAGCCGACAAACAAAGAACTTACGGACTTCCGCAGGGACGACTCATTCGTGTCCCTCCGGTGAACCCGCCCGAATGCTCAGGAGGTGGGAAATCAAGTTCAGCAACTCGGCCGAGGAAAAGGCTATTGCCCCTGATATCGCAATTTGTGCTGAGTGTCGCCCGTTCTCCAACACTCGTCGTGGCGTAATGCTCGAATCCGCATTCTATGCAACGGAAGCGGGCGATGGCCTGCGGACGCTGCCCACGAATCTGCCCCTTGGGCAGGAAGAACACCATGGGTCTCCCACAGCTCATGCACGGCGCGAGGCAGTCATTCCCTGTGCCAGAATCCCGTCCAAGGGTGGCGGGTACGCCCTTTCTGGGCGGCGGCGTCCCCGCCGGACGCGGCGTATCTGCGTGCGGTGACAGACCTCGTGTTAGAAGACCACTGCTTCGACGCGACCAGAACCAGATGATCAACAAACCGATCATGGTAGCGAATGCGACTCCATACCACGATCGCAACACCTCAAGGAACTCCATCGCATAGTCTCCAATATACGCAGTATGCGCATCTCAGTTCATCGACGCTGCCCACGCGCATCTGTCTGACTTCTCACCGCTCGGGTGGCCGCCTGTGACCAAGCTGTGGAGCAGGCTTTTCTGTGGCCATGCCTGCACTGGAAGAGTCATGAGATCATTCGTTTCAAACAGTCGATCGACGAAGTCCTCACGAATGCCGCACAGCTCGCCCGCAGAAAAAGGCCAGAGCGTCAGAATCTCCATTCGACCGGCAAGCGACTCAGAGAGCTTGGGCAGCAAGAGGATGTTGGCGGACCCGGTGAGCAGGAAGCGCCCTGGAGTGCGCTTGCGGTCCACGACGATCTTGATCGCCCGAAAGAGATCCGGCGCGAGCTGCACTTCGTCGATTACGACGGGGCCGGACGTCGCCCGCACGAATGCGTCTGCGTCGCGCGTAACGGCCGAGAGGATCGACGCATCGTCCAACGTGTAGTAGGCCGCCTTGTGCTTGTTCTCGGCGACCCAGCGAGCGAGCGTGCTTTTCCCGCTCTGTCGTGGACCGTGCAAGAGAACGACAGGCGTGTCCCGCAACGCGGCAAGCAGAGCCTCTGTTATGTGGCGCTCAACCATCACGGTCGTGCGCCTCTCGCATCACAGCCATGCGCTCGCCAATGGCCGATGCGTTCGGCTCGATGGTCGAGATGACATCCTCCTTGCTCGGCGGCGCCGTGATGCTCAGGCCGACGAGGACACGATCGCGGTGCCTTTCGATCAGGTCAAAGTCACCGGCGACGGTGGCGTTCTTTGTCAGGACGCGCACGGTCCAATCAGGCTCGGCCAGGATGACTTCCAGGCAGCGGTGGCCGATGTCATGCTGCCGCGCTTCCGGCGCCCAGGCATCCACGGTCGTACAGAGCTGGACCATGCCGCGTTTCTTGATGCGCCGAGCGTCACGGGCCACGCGGTCGGGAGTGTTCGGATCAACGATAGCGTAGCCATGGCCAAATGGGTTCTCGCCGGCCTTCTTGAAGGACTTGTGCATGCGGAGGAGCGCCCCGGTGCTGCAGTACGTACAGCCGTGTCCGCACTTTGTTCCGACGTTCACCGCGAACGATGCGAGCTTCTTCTTCTCGAACTCGGGCGTTCGCGTGATACCGGTCTTGAGTTGCGTTTCATGTGTTCTCATCGTGGTCTTTCCTCGCATGCGTGAGCGCCTATCATGGCAGCACAACTCGCCGGCGCTACGAGCCCAGCTCCTCCGCGTCTTGCTCGCGTTTCAGCGTGACGTACTCAAACGCTTTTCGGACGACCAACTCGACATGCGGGAGATCATCAGCAAAGAACGACTTGCTGCTTTTCCAATCACCGGCCTTGTCCTGGAATCGCTTGTCGATGCTGATGCTGAAGTCCTGCATCGTCTGCCCATCCTGCGTGGTCCTCTCGCGCCGCCACACAGCAGCGGAGATGCCCCGCCGGGCCCGGAACACGTGATCCGGTTTCTGATGGTGGTCTTGTTGCGTCATCGTTCTGTTCCTTTCTTGGTCTAATGAGGCCAACTGAAAACGTGCTCTTTCTTCACTTCCCTCCGGCGGCGTCTACTCGGCATCGTGCTTCCTCCATCGCTTATGCTTGGTCAGTCCGTTTACGGTCTTTTCGGGCTGAGCATCCAGGATTCTCTTCTTCGTGATCGAATCGTGTGGATACGTCGGATTGATGCGGTTATCCAACCGCGGGAGAAGGTGACGCGCACGACGCGGTTCTCGTGGCTCCAGGATCTCCGGTGGCGTGTATGCCGAAGGTTGCGGGACATCGAGAATCACAATCCAAGCGAATTGCGTGGATAGCGATACGAAAACCCTGGCCAGAGGCGGGAAGGCCATCGCCAGATTGCTGTGCTCCAACATCTCGTTGAGAACAAACGTACTCCCTAACGTCATCACGACGAGCATTATGGGCAAGAGCACGAAGGCACCTGGACGCACGTACCACGGCTGCTGATCTCCCACCAAGACGTCATGGGCCAAGTTTCGAAGGATGAACATGAACCCCATACTGCCGAAGACAAGGATGATCACACTTGTGTACCCCAGGACATCTTGGACCATGGCTCTTGGTGAGAGGCCACACGCCATGGCCAAGCCAAAGCACACGATAGATGCAACAACGAAGAGATTGCGTCGTCCCGTACCAGATCGCGGTATCATCACTCAACTCCTATCTAGCCGACTGCATGCTGATGAGCAGCATGCTGAAACCTAGGCGAAAGGACATCAAGAACAGTACCAAAATGGCCCACGACACCCATGTGGGCACCGGTCGTCCTCGCCACGCCGAGATCTGACGATCCACGGTGTCTACCAGCAAGTCAGTGATCGCTCTCACCGGCGCCGCGAGGCTCTGTCCGACTCCTTGGCCGATTCTGTCCAGGATCAATCGCGTGACCACGAGAGCAAGGCATGCGTCGCATAGCCATACGGTGAGGCTCACGCCCAAGGTGAATACGCTGGTTATGACCGCTAGACAGTACATCGCTATACCCTGTACGCAGTGGTTCTCGTCTTGCCAGCCAAGTGCGTGCAGTGGTCCACTAAGGTGTGCTGATCCTTGATGAACCGGTATCTGCACTCGCCTTCTACGACCGACGCGACAGCCCGCAATAGGCCTTCCTCAACGTTCCGGGGACAATCCCCAACTCCGATCACATCGATGACCACTCCACGGCTCTTCAGATCTTCGGCCGTATGCAGCGGGTGACCACCGTGTCCGTCGGTCAGCAACACGATTCGCCTGACAACATCAGGGCGACTCCACTCAAACGCGTCGCGGGCAACCTTGAGGCCGGCATTGATGTCCGTACCGCCACCAGAAGAGAGAGACTGGAGTGCCGAGATCAACCTGTGCTTGTCTGTCGCTGTCGCCATCGACACAGGGGGCACCTCGAGCGTCGCCCGGGAATCGAACGTCACAACCCCAATCTCGTCGCGGGGGTCAGTCTTGGCCTTGTTGACCACCATCGCCAGGTTAGCGCGCACCGCGGCCTGCAACTTGCTGTAGTGATCGTCGTACGGTTCCTGCATGCTGCCGGACACATCGATAACTAACAGCAGGACTTCGCGCTGAGCTTGAAAGGCACCAGAATTCTCGCGCCCCAAGATCCGGGTACGCCTATCATTGGCAGGCGTGTGTGCCTGTACGGTGGCACCTTCATTGCGGGAAGTCTGACTCGTTCGCAACGTACGCCCGCGTGACACAACCGTAC
>CAZTAR010000437.1:0-3769 GCA_964611695.1 uncultured Planctomycetaceae bacterium
TCGCACAGATCGCAGCCCTTTTCTACCCCCACCTGGTGAGAAATGCGGGCTAGTGATCGTCGAATCTTCCTTGACGCCCTTATTTTAATCAGAAATACCTGTAATTATTTATCGAAAAAGAAGTTATAGCAGCTTTGCTCGCGGAGATTGCTACCCGAATCCTCTTTTCTCACGATCATGGGGCTTGTGGTCTTCTTGCTCAGAAGTCGATAGTGGCTCGGATGCTTTGTGTGATGATGAACTCTGTGGTGAGCGATTCTTCCTGGTGCTTTGCCTGGTGCGATTGTTGGTTGTCGAAAACGGCTGGTTTTTAAGCTTTGCGTTGGGCCTTGAAGCCTTATTGGGTCGAACGGTCGACGGGGGCGTCGGCCGCTACAGTTGGAAACAGGAACAATCTCGAAATACCTCCCTATGGTTGTGCCAAGCCCCTGTGGCACCGCCGTCTCAGCGGTGAAAACACAGGCGAGACGCCTGTGCCACAATTCCGAGGTAGTTCTTCCTGGATGTTCTCAGAGTTAACGGGAACCCCTGAGAGCCACCGGGAGCGCCCCTGAGAACGAACGGCAAGCTCCTGAGAGCCAACGGTCGGAGGGCTCGTAACAGAACCAGGGGCTCCTGAAGACCGATAGTCCAGCAGGCAGGCATCCTATCCGCCGTGAGGCCCCTCCTGCTCGCATCGTTTAGATGAGCGGGGAATGGGGAGGTTGGAACGAGAATGCACTTTCCCTGAAACGCTTGAAACCGATCGTGTGCGAGTCAAGGTGAGGCTGTGGGCATGATCCGAGTGATTGCGCGGTGTCGCCGAGGGGCAGCAAAACTACCGCACTGTATCCACAGCCTCCCCGGCGCCGTCCACGCCTACTTCTAAGAATCCTGAGAGGAAGCGAGCTAGAACTTGTAAGGAGTCGCCTATGTTAGCCAACCGAAACCGAATGGCCGCGCTTGCGGTTACCTCCATCGTCACTGCCTTCTTCGTTTCCACGACGTGGGCACAGTCCGGCGCGCCGCCGAAGATGCCAAAGGCTCCGGCGGCCGACCAACCGAAGCCGGACTTCCCCAAGTTTGAAGAGGCCATGAAGGACTACAAGGAAGTGCCGACGGCCGAGCCACCGTTCCTGACACTCTGGTATAACAAGAAAGAGGATTCGCTCCGGGCGCAAATTCCCGGCAGCTTGATCGGCCAGCAGTTCCTGGTCGCGACGAGCATGGCGGGCGGACCCTCGGCGACCGGTTTTCAACTCGACCATTTTCTGGCCTACTTCGAGCGGATGGACAAGAAGCTCGTTCTCATGGAGGTGGACCCCCGCTATGTGACGGACGGAAAACAGCCTATCTGCGATGTGATCAAACGTAGCTATGGCGCCGACATCATTCTCAAGAGCGTCAACATCATCACTACGAAGAACGGTGATCTCATCATTGACTTCGACGGGCTTTTCAAGAACGACTTCGCCCAAATCGGCCGATACGCGGGCGGCAGCGTCAATGCGGGTTTGAGCAAATGGGCGAAATACAAAGCATTTCCTCAGAATGTGGAAATGACCGCGGACCTGGCCGTCATGCGCGGCAGCACGGGCCGGCGCGTCTTGGTTCACTACAGCCTGTCGAAGATTCCCGAGTCCTCGAAGGGATACAAGCCGCGTGTCGCGGATGATCGCGTCGGCTACTTCCTCACTGTTCGTAAGGACTGGACCAAGAAACATGACGAGCCCACGCTCTTCGACCGCTACATCAATCGTTGGCGTCTCGAGAAGCGTGATCCTAGCGCGGAGTTCAGCGCTCCAAAGAACCCGATCATATGGTATATTGAGAAGACAGTACCGCTGAGGTACCGGCGATACGTCAAGGAAGGCATCCTCGACTGGAACAAGGCCTTCGAGAAGTGCGGCTTCCTTGATGCGATTGAGGTTATTCAGCAGGAGGACTACGACCAGCGCACCAAAGACCTTGATCCCGAAGACGTTCGATACAACTTCTTCCGATGGATCGCGACGGGTCGCGCTTTTGCGATGGGACCGTCGCGAGCCCACCCCCTGACGGGTCAGATTTTCGACGCCGACATCGTTTGCGATGATTCGTTCGTTCGCGTTTTCATGTCTGATTACAAGGAACTGACCGGCGGATCTGAAATGTGGGAGCCCTACAATCCGTTCCTTGAGGACTTCTACCGAAGCCATCCGGAGTGGGTATACCACAGCACCTGGGACCGGTTGTTGCCAAACGTTCGGACGCAGGCCAACCCGGACGATGAGTTTCGCAACAACCTGATGCGGCACATGTTCGAGCAGGGTCGTCCGATGTGCGAGTGTGCGGCCGGCCTTCGCAATCAACTCCAATTCGCCAATTTCGCGATGGAGGCCAAGGGTATGACCGCTGACCAGCGTGAAGACTACCTCGGACAGGTTATCAAGGAACTGGTTGTGCACGAGGTCGGGCATTGCCTCGGCCTGCGGCACAACTTCAAGTCCTCGACATGGCTGCCCATGAAGGAAATCGAGGAGCACAACCGCGCAGGCGAGCCGACCGTGGGTTCAGTCATGGACTACAGCCCCACGATTATCGCACCGCGAGGTGAGGAGCAGGGCTCGTTCACGACGCGATCCATTGGTCCGTATGATTACTGGGCCATCGAATACGGCTATCGACCAGTTGCCAAACCCTACAAGGATGAGAAGGAAATGTTGGAGAAGGTTGCCGCGCGTGGCGCGGAGGCCGGGCTCGATTACGCGACCGATGAGGACACGATGTCTTTCCTTTCCCCGGATCCCTATTCGAACCGTTACGACATGGGACGCGATGTCATCGAATTCGCCAAACGTCAGACTAAGCTCAGTGAGAGTCTGCTGGCGGATATCAAGGACTGGGCAGTCAAGGACGGGCAGTCCTTCACGCACTTGCGGCGCGCGTTTCGGCATGTCCTCGCGCAGCGGGCGTACGGAGCCAGTTACGTCGGTCGGTTCTGCGGGGGTCAGGTTATCAATCGAGACCACAAGGGCGACCCGGACGCACGCACGCCGATTCAGGTCGTGCCGGCCAAGAAGCAACGCAAGGCGTTGTCATTCCTTTGCAAGACCATCTTCGCGGAGGATGCATACGAGATTGATCCGGAGTTGCTCGGCTATCTGGCGCCTGGCCGGTTTAGCCACTGGGGCTCCGATGAATTCACCTTCCAGGTCGAGTTCAACATCCACGACTTTATCTCCGCCATGCAGTTCCGATGTCTCACGACGGTCATGAATCCGTTTACAATCAACCGGATTCACGACAACCAGGTGAAGTTTGGCGAGGAGGAAGAGGTGTACACACTCGCCGAGCACATCACCGCCCTGACAGATGCGATCTGGTCTGAATTGGATGATGAGGACCGTGAAGGCACGGACCGCAAACCTTTCATCAACAGCTTCCGGCGCAACCTTCAGCGTGAATTCCTTGGAATGCTGACGAACATGGTGCTGAGTGAGCCAGGAGGATTGGTACCATCCGACGCGAATGCGATCGCCCGATACCAGATACGCGCACTTGCCAAGAAGATTGGCAAGAGGCTCAAGGGCGAGGACATCGATCTGACCTCTCGCGCGCACCTGACGGATATCAAGACCAGGATCGACAAGATTCTGGATGCGGAATACCGCGCGGGCGGTTTCGGAGGCGGAGGCAGCTTCATCTTTTTCCGGACACCGCAGGAACAGGAGTCGCGGCCGATAACAGTGCTTCCGCAGCACTAGCCCGCCTTTCTCACCAGTGGGAGTCTTCGGGTTTTCCGAGGCGT
>CAZTAR010000438.1:0-3766 GCA_964611695.1 uncultured Planctomycetaceae bacterium
GGCCGTAATACTTGTCCAGGAGTTTGGACAGGTCGCGGCTGAGTGCCATCCGGTCTGTCCCCGGACCGAGCGAGCCGAGATCGGCAAGGATGTCCACAATGACCTCGGTTTCCCGCTTGATTGCGGCGATGATGCCGATAACGAGATGCCCCTTCGTGTCGTCGCTGATCTGGCCGACCATCCCGAAGTCAAAGAGCGTGATGCCCTCTGGTGGGCGGATCAGCAGGTTGCCAGGGTGCGGGTCGGCGTGGAACAGGCCTAGCTCGAAGAACTGTTTGAGGAAGCACTCGGATAGGTTGTGGGCGAGCTTGGCGCGATCGCAACCGCCGTCTTTTTTGCCGATCGCGTCTCGCAGGTGAAGCCCATCCATGAATTCGAGGGTCAGCGCGTTCGTGCCGGTCAGGTCCCATCTGACCTGCGGAGTGTCAATGTTCGGGTCGTCCTTGAAGGCCTCGTGAAAACGTGACGATGCCGCCGCCTCGTTGATGAAATCGAGTTCGGTGCGAATCGTTTGAGCGAACTCCTCGATCAACATTTTTGGGTGATAGGGCCTCATTTCCGGAAAGAGAGACTCGGCGCGTTCGGCCATCCATTGCAGCACGTAGATGTCGAGTTGTATCACGTGGTCGATGCCGGGACGCTTAATCTTGACGACGACTTGCTGCCCATCCGTGGTCACGGCGCGATGCACTTGACCGATTGAACCGCTGGCGAACGGCTCATTTGTGAACTCTCGGAAAGCCTCGTCTACTGAGACCCCGGTATCTTCATGAAAGATGCGACGTGCCTGTTCTGGAGGAAATGGCGAGACGTCGTCTTGCAGCCGTTCGAGGGCGGATTGGATTTGGAGGGGCAAGATGTCCGGCCGGGTTGAGGCGATCTGCCCGAGCTTGACAAAGGTCGGCCCCAATTCTTCACACACGCGGACGAGCCGATTGCCGATGGCTTCGAGCGGGTGGATTTCATGCTCCTCGGCAGACGGCTTGCCGCGCCGGAACCAGTCCATGGATGGCAGGTACCGGCCCAATTGCAGGCGGTCGACGAAGTGACCGAAACCGTGCTTCGACAAGACCTGCGCGATCACACGGAGTCGTGCGAAGGTTCGAACTGTCTTGGGTAGCGTGGCGAGCGACATACTGGCATTTCCGTTAGGGCGGTCGAGGCTGTCGAGGCCGTTGAGGACCATACTGCCTCGTAGCGACAAGATTGTCCCACGGCATCAATCCGGCACTCTCGATCTTACATCGAGCATCCTCAGTTTGGTATTCACTTTCGAGCATGGCATATTGCAGCGCCCGTTACACCAAAAGCGGCTTTTCAGTAGTGGAATGGACCAAAGTGGGATGGACCAAACGGTCAGGGTGGCCATAATGGCCGACCGAGGCACGGATTCGCGTTCGTGCCCTTCACTTGAGTTCGAAGCGCCTGCACCGGGAGTGGCGAGTCCGCATGAAGCGTCTGTTCTTTCTGACTGTGGCCTGGCTGTCCAATTGGCGACGGTTCTGCGCACTGATGACGCTTATCTTCATTGTTCGCGGCATGTTCGTCATGTCGGTCCTCCCTCCCTTTGAGGGTTGGGATGAGTACCAGCACTTGGCGTACATCGCCTTCCTGGTGGAAGAGGGCCGTTCACCGGTGCTCGGTGACGGGAACGATGTGCCCCGGTCCCTTTACCCGGCGTTGGTTCGCTACCCGCAATGCAATGCCGGCGTGGACCAGCTTGGCCGTATCGGCGCGTTGAGCTACGACGAATACTGGCGATCATCGAGCCCGCCGCGTGTGCGAGAGAAGGCCGGACGCGTGCCGCTCTATCAGGCTCAGCAAGCGCCGCTGTACTACCTGTTGGTGACGCCGGCCTACCGCATCTGGTCGGGCGAGGACGACATTCTGACGTTGATGACCCTTCTGCGGGCGGTGAATGTCCTCTTCGGTGGTGCTGCTGTGTTTATCGCACTCTTCGCCATGGGTCGGTTGCTCCAGGCGGGGCCGCACCGCTATGTCATCGGGTTGCTCATCGGACTCCAGCCGCTCTTCCTGCTGAATTGCACACGGGTCGCCAACGATCCCCTTGCGGTCTTGTTGGGAACCGTTGCGATCGTGATTCTTTTATTGCTCCCTATCCGTAGATACTGGCTCGGCCTGACGCTTAGCGGGATTGTCCTCGGCCTGTCGATTCTCGCAAAGACGATCAACCTGGCCCTTGTTCCGTTCGTCGTGATCGTGTTAGCATCGCTCTGGTGGCGCCGGCGAATTGGCGCTCGAAAGGCCATCCTGTGAGGTGGGCTGGTTCTCGGCCTGGCGGTTGCCGTCTCTTTTCAATACTTCCATTTCAACTTGACACACTTCGGCATGCTGACGCCGTTGCAGGAGTCGGTGTCGAATCGCGATGCGGATCTGGGCATTGGTGACATGGGCAGGGCGGTCATTGAGACGGAATGGTGGGATAAGTTTCGGCCGCGGTATTTCCGTCATAGCCTGTGGTACGGGGCATGGAGCGCGCTGCGGTTGCCGAACGTTCTAAAGACTCTCTACGAATACAACCTCTACCTGGCCGTGTTGGGTTTCGTGCTGGCGCTGAGAGCGCGTGTTCGTCGTGAACGCATGGTCTTCACGGAGCTCGCGAACGCGGGACTCGTGGTGATTCTCTGTTTGGGGGTGGCCGCCGCACTTGGCTTCCACGCCGTTCAAGCGAGAATGGCCCTGGGGTATTTCGCGACCAACGCCTGGTATGCCGCCGTGACATTTCCGTGGCTCTTGTGTCTTTATTATCAGGGATTGGCTTTCTATCCCGGCAGATGGATCGCCAGGCTGCTTGCAATGGAAGTGATCCTGCTCTTCGTGGTTGCGGAGATATATGGTGTGCTCGGTGTGATGACGCCGGCTTACACGGGCGTTGGGTGGGGCGCTCTTGCACGAGAACGCCTAGCGGCCATTCACCTGACCGGTTGCGGACCCGGCTTGACAATCCCGGTGGCAATACTGATCTGTATGCTGACCGCATTGGCCGTGGCGGTCTGGATTGATCGGGATCAAAGGGCGTCCAGGGCCGATGAAACTGTGATTGCAGGGTAAGGGAGAATCTCTGGATTGTGGCACGGGCGTCTCGCCCGTGTCTAAACCGCCGAGACGGCGGTGCCACAGGGGGGTGAGGCTATTAGCGGAACCCTGTTGAATCGGCGGAGGAGCCGTGGCTCTCTTCCTCTGCATCTTCACTTTCCACCGGCGGTAGCGAGAGCACGCGGAAGAGGCAGTAGCTCATTAGCATGAAGACGGAGCCCACCGAGAGGATCATGACTGTCCAGCCTGCTACGGTCATGGTTCACCCTCCATCGGTTGCACGGGGAAAGCGGGGACGTCGTCGTCGATACCGGCGTAGCGCCCTTCACGTATCCATCGCTTGCCAGCCAAGTGAACGAGCAGCCACAAGAACACGAGTACGCCGGCAACGAACAGAACCGATGCCAGCGCGACGGGATTCTCCAGCAGGGACGTGATGCGATCCGGCAAGTTGTAGATGCAGAACAGGATGAAGATCACGAGGAGGTACACAGGCGAAATGAACTTCAGCAATATCTGCACGAACCACGGAACGCGGATGTTTGCGCCGAAGTGCACCTCGGTATGTCCGCGCCGGATACCGAAGACCCATCCGTACATCAGGGTCTGAAGCAAGGCGAGGACGAAGATCAGCACGTTGGCAGTCCAGAAGTCGAACGTGTCCAGGGCGAGCATGTCCTTGGAGAAGAAGACCACGAAGCCGCAGCCA
>CAZTAR010000439.1:0-3758 GCA_964611695.1 uncultured Planctomycetaceae bacterium
CAACACCTCCCCGCCAGGCCCCAGACGAGTGCGGGCCTCACCATCCCGCGAAAACAGCGGGCACAGCAGAATCGTCCGCCCGACCGCCTCAATGTAGGAAGGGGCTGTAATCAGGCCTTCGAGGACGGAACCAATCCCGCCGATCTTGTAGACCGCCTCATGCGTCACGTGTACCAAGCTAAGCATACTGAGAAAAACCTATTGAAAAGGGTATCGTCGAATTCGAAAACTACATACCGGGGAGGCAAGCAAACCGTATTCTACCCCAACTCCGCGCCTCTCCGCGACACCTTATGATTCGCAAATGGCGGAGACGTCCCGAAGGCGAAACAACGGTCAGAGCAAACCGCGCACGGTCATCCGAGAACGAGCACATGGCGGCCGGACGGAGCTTGAGTGCAGCTTCGTTGTCAAACCCAGACTGCTGGAGCATTACTCTTGCTTCGGCATTCTTCGACCACGACCTGTACAACGGCTCAGAGTGACGCCTGAAAGCATCCCCTTGCGGATATCATAGGCGTCCTACTAACATGAAGCTCGGCACATTGTCTCGCCATGACACTGAAGTGCTCCGGCAGACATCGTAGCAGGATGGAACGTTGGGCCGCAGTCCTATGGTGGCTTTGGCGTCGCCCGGCGCCTTCGCCGGCAAGACGAATGTGCCACAAGATGCCCAACCCAAGGATTCGCAAGGATGCTCACTTTTTCGCTACAGTCCGGCTCGAATGGTAACGCCATCTATGTCGAAGCGGGCGACGTGCGCCTCCTGTTTGACGCGGGGATCAGCGGCAAGCAGGCCGACATGCGCATGGCCGCGCGAGGTCGCGACATCCGAGACTGCAATGCCGTCATCATCTCCCACAACCACAGTGACCATGTGAGATGTGCCGGAATCTACCAACGTAAGTTCGGCCTACCCGTCTACCTGACACGGCAAACATACAGCGCGTCCCAATCCTATCTCGGAAAGATGATGGACGTTCGCCACTTCGCGCCCGGCGACCAACTCACCTTCGGCGACACCGTTGTCCATACCCTCCCCACGCCGCACGACGGTCTCGATCCCGTCTGCTTTGTGGTCGAACACGATTCGCGGAAGCTCGGCATCTTCACCGATCTGGGCCATCCCTTCCCCGCACTCATCTCCGCAATCGCTGAGATTGACGCGGTCTACCTCGAAAGCAACTACGATCACGACATGCTACGCACAGGGCCCTATCCGGAGCACCTGAAGCGCCGCATTTCCGGCAAGGGGGGACACATCTCCAACCTCGAAGCCGCGGAACTCGTTGATCGGCATGGTAATCGCAAGCTTCAATGGCTGGCGCTGGCGCATCTCAGCGAAGAGAACAACGAACCCGAACTCGCGCTCGAGACGCACCATCGGTTCGTGGGAGCCTCGCTACCACTGCACTTGGCTTCACGGTACGAAGTCGGCGAAATCCTCGAAGTGAAATCTCGCTAGTGCTCCGTCAAGCGTCATATGAGGGATACGCGGGCAACATGTGTGTCACTGGCGGCTTGTCCGCCAGTGCGATATTACCAACAACCGCTCACAGGACACTGGCGGGCCAGCCGCCAGTGGCACCCATCATTCGACGAGTGACAGAGCACTAGATCAGGATGTTCAGGTACTCGCCGTTGTCCGTGATGGGAGGCTCCGGCGGCGGCGCTGCCGTCTCCACCACTTTAAGCTCCGGCCAGCGAAACGGCCACGGACGCAGGGCTCGCCCGGAGGTGTCGTAGGCCTCACACTGATGCCGCATGAGTGCGAGTTCCTCCTCGCGAATCCGGAGCGCGCGGAGTTCGACGTAGTACGCCGGCGGCACAACTTCGGAATCACACGGATGTGCCGGATAGTACGACCGCTGCCCGTGCATCGCGCGATCCCCATCCACAAGGTGCCAAGTGCACCACCACCCCCCGAATCGTACGCGCGCACCCCACCAAGGCGACAGCCACGCGGAATGGCTATACCCGGATGTGATCGGCGAAACCCAAAGAGCCACGGCGCACTCTCCCCCAAAGTCAGCCTGGCGCAACACCGACCGCAGCCCCGGCGCAGGCCGGACTTGTCGTTTACGCGGACGTGCCGCTTGCGTGCTGTCCCCTCGTGTCAAGAAGGTTGTGCAACTACCGTTCCGCGCGAGTTTATTCGGAGCGAAGAAACCCGAGGGATGTAACTTGATGTGAATGCGGGAGATGCGGAAGCCGCCCAAACTCGGAGGGTGTCAGGGAAAAAGGACGGTATCCGCTGTGTTGACTTCGGGCAACACCGTTGTTGAACAAACACAACAACTGCTACCAGTCGCACCGCCCGGCCAATTCCGAAAAACGCGTTGACTAGTGCTCTGTCAAGCATCATATGAGGGATACGCGGGCAACGTGTGTGCCACTGGCGGCTTGTCCGCCAGTGCGAAATTACCAACAACCGCTCACAGGACACTGGCGGGCCAGCCGCCAGTGGCACACATCATTCGACCAGTGACAGAGCTCTCTCTAGAGCAGATTCCATTTTTCCGTAGCGGCCAACGCCCCTGTCGGCCCGAGCAAACAGTTTGTATTCCACGTCCAACACGAGGGTCGGACACAACACAATTACTTAGTTTGCTCTAACGGCTGTATGGGTGAGGGAAATCTCGCCCTGCGGCGGGACTGACCCGTTCAGAAAAAACCCCCGGCAAATGCCGAGGGCGCTGGTTTGTTGTCTTCAAGGATTGGCGGACAAGCCTATCTCATCCGCGAGCGTCGAAGGAATCGATCCAGTCTTGTTGAATCGTACCGGACCCGGCATCTTCAATACCCACTACCTTCTTCGCCAACCGGCGATACGCGAAGACGAGGTCTCGACAGAGCAGATCGATGCGCTGACGCAGCTCACGTCGATCGCGAATCAGCTTGGATGACAGTTGCCGCAGCCGCTTTGCACGGCCATAGACATGCCTGCGCATCCGATACTCCTCGACCGCCTTTCGAATGCAGCCGAGCAGTTGGTTCTTCTCGCAGGTTGCCGGAAGGATGTCCTTCGCGCCATTGCGAAAGGCCGACAGCATCCGCTCCGAACGAAGGCCGTCGCCCAGGAAAATGATCGGGGTCTCGGGCGACTGCAAAGGTTCGTCAAGCATCGAGAGGCCGTCTCCATCCGGTAGCACGGTCGCGACAAGGATCGCGTCGAACTCGGATGACCGCGCCATCGCACGCCCTTCGATGAGGGAGTCCACGATGTTCACGTTCGCACTGAGATTGCACACGATGTCGTTCGTGATCCGGGTGACCACCTCAGCATCATCCGCGACAATCAGGATTTGCATGTCCGTTAAGATCATTTTTGCTTCCTTCGCCGATTCCCCTACGACGTCCACCGTCTGCTCCGTTGAGGATGGCAAGAAAAGGCCGGCGGGGCGCTTCAGCCGTGAGAGCGAGGGGAGGAGGGAGAGAGGCCTACACGACCCGCCTAGCCCGGATTCCCTCAACGTTTCCAGTTACGGCTTTTTTCTTGCTTGATCCCCCCAGTGTGGCCGAAGTCGGCCGGTTCCCCCTAGGTAGGCTGATTGGCCCGGCCCGAAGCCGGCGTGGGAAGTCGCAGCTCAACCGTCGTTCCTTCCCCCGGTTGACTCTGAATCCGAATATCCCCTCCGTTCAACCGAAGCCAGCGACCTACGCGGGCAAGTCCAAGGCCCCGCCGCCGACCGGCTGGATGGTGGGAGAAAAACGGATCCATCGCGTTCGCCAAGTCCTCCTTGCTCATGCCGCAACCG
>CAZTAR010000440.1:0-3756 GCA_964611695.1 uncultured Planctomycetaceae bacterium
TTCGCCATTTTGAAGCTCTCTTGCTCAAGCAAACTTTGCCACCCTAGAAAAAAAGAGAAGCACAGGTGATGCCTGTGCTTCCCCCCTTCCCCTCCGAGTAGGTTGGCGTCCAAGAGCGACTAGGACGCGATTCACTCGGATTCGATCCCCTGGCGCCGTTGAAATCCCCCCCAGGCTCAACGGCCTCGAACCACCGGCTCCCCAACCTTTGATTCGAGTTTCCTAACAGTGTTCGGGATCATTCGTGTTTCTGTGCCGAGCCCACCTCATGGCGGACGTTTGCTTGCTTACAATCAGCCTGTATCCGGGCCAGGCGGTTACTTACCGGGATCCTCCTCCAACATCTTGCGGAGGTAGTTGTTCTCTCTCCGCGTCGCTTCAAGATCGAAAAGCAGGTACTTGATCGATAGCCTCAAGTAATCGATGGAGTCCTGGAGGCTGGTCACCGTCTGCTTGAGCTTCTTGTGTCGTTCCTTCGTATCCTTGGCCAGTGCCTCGAGTTTTGCCCGTTCATTGGCGGGCAGCGCCCCGATTTCCTGTACCAACTCCGCGAGTTTGTTTTGGAATGTGTTCTCGTCCATGTGACTCCGCCCTCGCTCTCAATGGTGGTTTTAGGCCTTGTTGGCCCCCTGTTCTCCCTCGACTCCTTGCTCTCTCGCAGCACCGATGCGGGATGGTGGAGCAACGTGCGTGCCGGGCCATTGTTGACGAGCCATCCGGGGCTGTTCTGTAGTAACTTTCTGTTTTGCAATGCTTTACGGGTGTATCTATAATCAGCCTTTCGTGAGGCCTGGGGGTCGGTTTGGACGGGCAGGTTGATTTTTCGAAACGCGGCACGTTCGGCGAGAGTCTCGGACGCAACACAAGCGCTTTGCTCACAACTGGTTTGGGTGGTGATGCCCATATTCAGATGAGAGGGTTTTGGCTGCGAGATCTTGAGCCGACCCGCGCCAGTAGCGCCGGAACCTCGGACACGCCCGTGCCGTTGGTCATTCTTCGCCTGATCGTCGGGTGCATGCTCTGGCAGGAGAACATAGACTACCCGTCCGATTATCAAGGGAGAGGGCCGAGTGCGATCGGCCGGAACAGACAAAGGACAGCCAAGAGATGAGCACCGCAGATTACGCCCCCAAGGCTTTGAGAGAAAAGTGGCAACCCTACTGGGAAGCGCACCAGACGTTCAGGCAGGGCAACCCCGGCGAGCCGGGTTTTGATCCGAGCAAGCCGAAGTACTACGTCCTCG
The DNA here is from genome assembly GCA_964611695.1 of uncultured Planctomycetaceae bacterium. Taxonomy (GTDB): domain Bacteria; phylum Planctomycetota; class Phycisphaerae; order UBA1845; family UTPLA1; genus CAZTAR01. The sequence continues at coordinate 1,244 of CAZTAR010000440.1, forward strand.
ACATGTTCCCGTACCCGAGCGGGGCTGGGCTGCACGTCGGCCATCCGGAGGGTTACACGGCGACTGACATCGTCGCGCGATACAAGCGCTCGTGCGGTTTTAATGTGTTGCATACGATGGGCTGGGATGCGTTCGGTTTGCCGGCGGAACAGCACGCGGTCGAGACGGGCCAGCATCCGGCGACTACGACGAAGAGAAACATTGATACGTTTCGACGGCAACTCAAGATGCTGGGTTTCAGCTACGACTGGGACCGTGAGTTGGCGACGACTGATCCGGACTACTTCCGCTGGACGCAATGGATATTCCTGCAACTGTTTAATAGCTGGTACGACGAAGCGGCGGAGACGGCGCGGGCAATCTCGGAGTTGCCCATCCCTGAAGAGGTTTCCGCCGGTGGTGACAAGGCGGTTCGCGAATACGTGGATTCTCAGCGGCTGGCGTATCTGGCGGAAGTGCCTGTCAACTGGTGTCCTGCGCTTGGCACTGTCCTGGCCAACGAGGAAGTGACCAACGAAGGTCGCAGCGATCGCGGCAATCATCCTGTCTTCAGGCGGCCGTTGCGCCAATGGATGCTGCGGATTACGAAGTACGCCGATCGGCTGGCAAACGACCTCGATGGCCTGGACTGGCCCGAGTCGATCAAGTTGATGCAGCGAAACTGGGTGGGTCGTAGTGAAGGCGCCGAGGTGCGGTTTAAGGTCGATGGTGCGGACGATGTGATCGAGGTCTACACGACCCGGCCCGACACGCTTTTTGGCGCGACCTACATGGTGCTTGCGCCGGAGCATCCGCTCGTTGAGAAGCTGACGACACCTGACCGACGGGAAGCGGTGCGGGCGTATTGCAGGGCAGCGGCGGGGCGTTCCGAATTGTCGCGAACGGCTGACACTAAAGAGAAGACCGGTGTCTTTACCGGGGCCTATGCGATCAATCCGGTGTGGCCGGACGAGCAGAGTCGAGAGAAGGAATCCGGTGCATCTGTGGCACCGGCGTCTCGCCGGTGTTGCACAGACAGGATGGCTGTGCCTCCCCTTCGTGAGGTTTCTGATGCCTCAGTCGAGGCACCTACAGCGGTTGGACGAGCCCGAATTCCGATTTGGGTGGCTGACTATGTGTTAATGGGGTACGGCACAGGGGCGATCATGTGTGTGCCAGGGCACGATGCGAGGGATTTCGAATTTGCCCTTGCCTATACGCTACCTGTGTGGCCGGTGTTGCAGCCACCTGATACTTGGCTCCGCGACAATTGGAACTGGGAGGAGGCCTTTGATCGGCTCGTGAGAACGTTGCGAAAGAAGGGCAATACCACCTTCGGTACCAGTCGAGAAGAAATAGCGGATGATTTGGCACAATGGTCCGGCCTCTCGCTCGAAACATGTCGGAGTTGCGTCGTCATCGAAGAATCTGATGAACAGGCGACACCACACGATTATGACAATCTGCGTGTCTTCTATCGGCGTTGGCCGCAGTGCTTTCTTACAAGTTATGACTCCGACCAGGGAGCCTCGCGTGTCATCAATTCTCCGCCAGAACGCCCTGCGGCTGCACAGTTCTGTGGCACCGGCGTCTCGCCGGTGTCCCGTGTGACTGAAAAAGAGCGAACATCACGACGAAACCTGCCACACATTGAAAAGGGCGGTTCGACATACTTTATCACCTTCAGGGTTACGCATGGGAAACTGAAGCCGGAAGAACGGAAAATAGCACATGATGCCTGTAATCATTGGCATGGCAGCAAAGCCACAATTCATGCTGCCGTTGTGATGCCGGACCATGTCCATCTTCTTTTGACGCCACATGAGCTCGCTGAAGGTAAGTGGTGTTCTCTCACCAAAATTCTGCACAGTATCAAGAGTTTCTCCAGTCACGAGATTGTCAAGCTGAGAGACCAACACCAAGCTATTTGGCATGACGAGTCATTCGATCGAATTATTCGCAACGAAGCAGAGTTTGTGGAGAAGTGGGAGTATATCGAGGCCAATCCGGTAACCGCTGGCTTGACTGACAAACCTGGCGAGTATCCTTGGCTGACACTTCGACAGATTGGCTTCCAGGATTCGGAACACCGGCGAGACGCCGGTGCCACAAGTGGGAGCGACGCGTGCGACATCAACGGCTTGCCGTCGGCTGAGGCAAAAACGAAGATCACGCTTTGGCTCGAACAGCGCGGCCTGGGTCGTGCAGCGGTGAATTACAAACTTCGCGACTGGCTGTTCAGCCGGCAACGCTACTGGGGCGAGCCGTTCCCGATTTTGCACGGCGCGGACGGCGAGTTGGTCGCATTGGACGAATCAGAGTTGCCACTCGAGTTGCCCGAAGTGGACGACTATCGCCCCGTGTCTGTGCCCGACAACAGTGACGCGATGCCGGCTCCGCCGTTGGGCCAGGCGAAGACATGGATGGTTGTCGAACGAGACGGCAAGACCTATCGGCGCGAGTTGAACACGATGCCGCAGTGGGCGGGGTCTTGCTGGTACTACTTGCGATTCTGTGACCCGAAGAATGATCAG
>CAZTAR010000441.1:0-3750 GCA_964611695.1 uncultured Planctomycetaceae bacterium
ACTCTCGCGCCTTGGCCGAGCCAATACTCGATCCTGTCCTTTTTCAGCACAACCTGCTTCTTTGTGTCTTTCTCAATGGGATCGACCGTGCCGACTTCTTCGAGGAACCGTCCCGTCGGCGCGAATCTCGAATCCGATACCCGCAACCGAAAGAACGCCCGATGTCGGCGTCCCAAACGAACCAATCGTAGTGCAACCGCCATATGAGCCTCGGCGCCTTTCTGATCTACAGACTCCCTCGGCGCCCGGCGGACGGATCAACCACCGTCCCAGCCGGACCGTAAAGAACACTGCATGATACCATATTCACACCATTCGACAAGCGGGCTGCCGGCCGTTTTTCTTGGCGTCGCTCCCGAAGGCGGAATCAACTATAATCGGGTCTAGATTCAAACACCGCCAGGAGGTCTTGCCGTGCCCGATAACGACCTGAAAAGCCTCATTGACGTTGCCGCTCAACGCCGCCCTGCGGACCTGCTCCTCAAAAACGCCCAAGTCGTCAACGTCGTCTCCAATGAAATCACTCCTGTCGATATAGCCATCTTCGGAGGCCGGATCGCTGGTTTCGGTTCGCATGATGCGAACAAAACTCTTGACCTCAAAGGACGTTACGCCTGCCCAGGGTTCATCGACGCCCACGTACACATCGAGTCATCCCTCCTCTCAGTGCCGGAGTTCGCACGCGTCGTCGTCGCCCACGGAACGACTTCGGTCGTCGCTGATCCACACGAATTCGCAAACGTCATGGGCACAGAGGGGATTTCCTTCGTGCTCAGGTCCGCAAAGTACGCTCCGATCAACATCTTCGTCATGCTCAGTTCATGTGTGCCCGCGAGCCCCTTTGAATCCGCCGGCGTCGAGTTAACCGCCGAGGATATCGCACCCTTTTTGAACAACCAATGGGTGCTCGGGCTGGCCGAGATGATGAACTTTCCAGGCGTCATCGAGGCCCAGGCCGAAGTCCTCGAAAAACTCGCCATCGCCTCAGACTACGTGATCGACGGTCACGCCCCCGGCCTCTCCGGCGCGGGCCTGAACGCCTATGCCGCCGCGGGAATCATGAGCGATCACGAATGCACAACCGCCGACGAAGCCGCCGAAAAACTCCGATGCGGTCTTCATATCATGATCCGCGAAGGCTCGCAGACGCGAAACCTCGAAGCCCTCCTCCCGCTCGTCACGCGTGCCACGGCCGACCGCTTCATGTTCTGCACGGATGACAAGGACGTGCAAGACTTGCTCGAAGAGGGGCAGATCGACTATATGATCCGCACGGCAATCGCCAAGGGAATGGACCCCATCCTGGCTGTGCGGCTCGGTTCGTATAACGCCGCAAGGTTCTTCGGTATTCAACGGTCCGGTGCAATCCTGCCAGGCCACTACGCGGATATCACCATACTCGAAGATCTCGCCGACTGCCGCGTCACGGAAGTACTGCACCGAGGCACTCTCGTCGCCGAAGGCGGACGGTGCATCGCGAAGCGCAGCGAAAAAGAACAACGCATTCAATTACGCAGCAGCATCGACACCCACTGGATCGAGTTGGACGATTTCAAAATACCCGCCCCGGAAGGGAGTAGTGAGTCCGCTCCCCCAGAAGTTCACATCATCCACACAATGGAAAACCACATCGACACGGAACGTTGTGTCGAGCCGGCAACAGTCCAAGACGGACAGCTTGTGGCCGACACCGCACGCGACCTGGCGAAAATGGTCGTCATCGAACGGCATCGTGCCACCGGTGAAATCGGCCGGGGTTTCGTCCGGGGTTTCGGGCTGAAGGGCGGTGCAATCGCTTCAAGCGTCGCCCACGACGCCCACAACCTCATCGTCATCGGCATGTCCGACGACGACATGCGCGCCGCCGTCATCCACATCATCAAAATGCATGGAGGACTCGCCGTTGTTCACGAGGGGCGAGTGCTGGCGGACGTACCGCTGCCCATCGCGGGTCTCGTGAGCAACGAGCCGGCAGAGCGCGTCGCAACACAACTCCGAGGCCTCTCCGCGGCCGCCCGGATTCTGGGCTGCCCCTTCGAGCAGCCATTCATGGCGATGGCGTTCCTCAGCCTATCGGTCATCGGCAAACTCAAACTCACGAACCAAGGGCTCATCGACGTGGAGAGCTTCCGGCAAATCCCGCTGGTCAACACCTGAATATTGATCCGCAATACGCCCTTTCGAACCACCCGTAGCATATCCACGGCATTGGGGATACATGGTTCATCAGTAGCGTCGCCCCCCCGTGGACGACGGGGACATCAGGTGGCTTGCACTCGACGAAATCGAACGATGACCGCAAGCCGACGCGCGCGTTTACAGTAATGGCGTTGCGAGACGGGCGAGGCCTGTTGCGAGATTCTGGCCATAGCTCCATTGGGCGATGTCGTCGGCCGTCACTTGGCGAGCCTCGTTTCGCAAAGCATCGAAGCTTCCCTTCATCCGTCGGGCCAGTTCGGTGTCGTAGAGCATGCTCGTCAACTCGAAGTTGATCCTGAAACTGCGAATGTCCATGTTGGCTGATCCGACCATCGCCCAGCTACCGTCAACGATCACCTCTTTGGAATGGAGCATGCCCGCGTCGTATTCGTAGATTTCCACGCCCGCCTCCAGAAGTTCCGCGTAGAAGCTCCGCCCCGCCCAGAGGACAAACCAGTGGTCCGACCGCGACGGCAAGAGGATTTGCACGCGCACCCCGCGGTAGGCAGCCGCGGTTAAGGCCAGGATCATCGCCGCATCCGGCACAAAATAGGCCGTCAGCAGTGAGACGGAGTGCCGTGCTTCTGACACTGCGGCATTGAGCAACTGATGCATCATGCCAGACCGGCAATCGGGCCCACTCGGAATGATCTGGACCAGCTTCTCGCCCGCTTTCTCAGGGGGGGCGAAGTAAGTCTCGGCGGAAAGATCTTCACCCGTCGCGAAGTGCCAGTCCTCGACGAAAACTTCCTGCAACTGGGCGACGCAGGGACCTTTGACGCACAGATGCGTGTCTCGCCAGGGGCCGAGTTTCTTCTTGCGACCCAGATATTCGTCCGCGATATTCTTGCTTCCGAAGAAGCCGACACGGCCGTCGATCACCGTGAGCTTGCGATGGTTACGGCAGTTGAGTTGCAGCCGGCGACGGGTCGGCCCCCACGGAAGAAAGAACGCGACCTCGACACCTTCGCGTCGCATCGATTTGACGAACGAACGGCTCATCCGCCAGCTGCCCACCGCATCGAGCAACAGTCGCACCTCCAGGCCTTCGCGAGCCTTCTTCACCAACAGATCGCGAAGGCCCCGACCGGTCTCGTCGTCCGCGAAGATGTAGTATTCCATGTGAACGTGAGACTGGGCCTCTTCGATCGCCAGCCCCAGCGACAAGAACGCGCGTTCTGCATCGTGAAACGCCTGAACGTCATTTCCGAGTGTCACGACTGTGTCACTTAAGTGAGAGGCGATGCGCATCAGGTTGTGTTGAGACGTATCCCCCTCCGCGTGCATCCGGCCGTCATAGGACTCCGCCAGCACTGCGGTCCTTCGGGAGAGGCTCGGTGCGATCTTCATCCGCCGCCGCCGCCGCCGGCGCACCTTACGCTGGATTGGAACGTCACCGACCAGGAAGTAGAACACCAAACCCAGAATCGGCAGCAACAAGAGCGTGAGGATCCACGCAAGCATGCCACTCGGATCGCGACGACGCAGGAGGATACGAAGAATGACCAGGGCCACGACCAGGTAATTCAAAACCGAGAGAATCGCCCAGAG
>CAZTAR010000442.1:0-3744 GCA_964611695.1 uncultured Planctomycetaceae bacterium
GACAAGCCGTCAGTGGCACCCACGTTGCCCGTGTATCCCTCACATCACGCTTGACAGAGCACTAGAGCGGCCACGGTCTCTCGTTGCGGATGTACCGGCCTTCAAAGAAGCCCATGAAGAACTCGCTGAGCAATTGGTGATCGATGGCCTGTGGGTGGGGGTCCGCCAGGAGGTTCTCCTCCGCCGCATATGTGGTCTGATGGCTGGCGTGGACGAGCACGTGGTACCACGGCTGAGCACGGTCCGGCCGCGTCTGGTTCGACTGGTACCACGCCTCGTCGGCCATGCACACCGAATCGAAGGCGACAATGACGCCCCGGTAACCGTAACGCCGGTGCCGGATCAATTGACCGATCCGGAACTTGGGAGTCGGAATTTCAGGCCGGCTCGGGGGGGTGCTTCGGTTTGACATGATCATGGTAAAGGATGATAGCCGCCGCATCGCGATCTTCCACGGAACGATCGTTTTGTTCTACCGCCCAATGTGCGCGGCGTGCCACTCCCTGCTCGTCCGCCATGGTCAACATACCGTTGGGTACTTGTGCCGGTAGCGCATCTTAGGCATGAGATAGCATCTTCTGCGGGAGTGATCAGAGCTGCCCGCGTCCGCAAGCGGTCAGCATTCGACCTTGCGGGGGGCGAGCAAACTGATGATCCCCGTTGGGGTACCGGCTTGACACAAACCGGCTCTGTACGGGGGGCCGAGGCTACAACGGAGCATGCACTTTCATTGTTAAAATGCTCTAGATTAGCGCCAGGCATTGGCACAGCCTGCGGCCAGTGCCGGCACGGCGCGAAACACTATTGGGCAAGTCGCAAGTGATGGCGATCATTCAGCCCGTCACGAGATGCGATGCTCCCGTTTACGTTGCACGGCGAACTAGGGTGGTGTACATTGATATCGTGTTCGGTCCGGAATTATGCCGATCGAGGAGGTTACATGCCTGCGCCCGATGATGTTTTGAGTGCCTTGTATGAAGCGGTCCGGCTTGCGCCTGACAACGTGGCGTTGCGCGTCCATCTTGCCGAAACCTTGCTGAGCTTTAGCAGGTCCGCCGAAGCGGGAGAGCAATTCAATCTGGCATTGAAAACAGAGCCGAATAACGATCGAATCAAACTCGGGTTGGCACGGACCTACTTTGAACAACGCAAGGACAGCCATGCCATGGTCGTTGTTGAAGAGTTGATCCGGCGTGATGCCCCGCCGCCCGAGGCCTACATTCTCTTCGCACGACTCCTGCTTCGAGAAGGAGACCCGGACAGAGCGGCCAGGCAATATCGTACCGCCCTCGATCTCGATCCCTCGCTGGCGGATTCGGCCTTGGCGGAACAGCTCGATGTACCGAGCGATGCAAGCTCTGGACAGTTCGACGATGCCGACGATATCACGCCCGACGGCCGCATGAGGATGCGCCGGGACGACCTTGGAGAAGCGCCGGACATCGAGATGGAACGTCCAGCCCTCACGTTCGCCGACGTCGGCGGCATGGAGAAATTGAAAGAAGAGATCCGGATGAAGATCATTCATCCGCTCACTCACCCGGAAATCTACAAGAGCTACGGCAAGGCAATTGGCGGCGGCATCCTCATGTACGGCCCACCCGGCTGCGGCAAGACGCACATGGCCCGTGCCACCGCCGGCGAGGTCAAGGCGGGCTTCATGGCAATCGGCATCCATGATGTGCTCGACATGTGGATCGGTAGCAGCGAACAGCGCCTGCACGAACTGTTCGAGCAGGCGCGGCGGAACAAGCCATGCGTTCTTTTCTTTGATGAGGTAGACGCGCTCGGCGCCAGTCGGACGGATATGCGGCACAGCGCCGGCCGCCTGCTGATCAACCAATTCCTCTCGGAGTTGGACGGCGTCAAGAATTCAAACGAGGGCGTCCTGATCCTCGCGGCCACGAACGCGCCGTGGCATTTGGATTCGGCATTTCGCCGACCAGGGAGATTCGACCGAATACTCTTCGTCCCGCCGCCGGACGCGCTGGCTCGGCGAGAGATCCTCCGGATCATGGTCAAGGACAAGCCCACGAAGGATGTGGATTTCGACTTGCTCGCCAAGAAGACGGACGGTTGCTCCGGCGCGGACATCAAGGCGCTCATCGACATCTCGATCGAAGCCAAACTCAAGCAGGCGATGTTCGAGGGTGTTCCCGCACCACTCACCACAAAGGATTTCCGGGCTGCCGCCAAGGGCATTAAACCTACGACACGAGAGTGGTTCTCCACCGCGAGAAACTACGCCCTCTATTCCAACCAAGGCGGCGTCTACGATGACATCCTGACCTACATGGGGCTGAAGTGAACGGACAGCTTGAACGAATCGACCTGCTTCTCCACCAATCCCGGTTCGACCTCGCCGAAACGGAGTGCCGTCGCGCGCTCGGCGCTGATCCGAACAGTGCCTGGGCCACCGCGCTACTCGCCCTGTCGCTCTCGGGACAGAAGAAGCACAAGGAGGCCACGAAGGCGGCCCAATCGGCAATCGCCCTGGAGCCGGATTGGGGATTCGCGCACTACACCCTGGCCTCCATCCTGGATGACCGTGATCGCCTCGATGAGGCGAAGGCCGCGATCGCGGAAGCAATCCGGCTTGACCCGGAAGACCCGGACTACTTCGCATTGCTGGCTGGCCTGCATACACAGCGGCAACAATGGACTGACGGTCTCAAAGCTGCGGAGCGCGGCCTTGCGCTTGATGCCGAGCATGTGCAAAGCGCGAACATCCGGGCGATGTGTCTCGTGAAACTCGGGCGAAAGACCGAGGCGGACGCCGCGATCGCAGCCGCCTTGGCCAGAGAACCCGAGAACGCCGTCACACATGCCAACCGTGGCTGGACGCTGCTGGAAAGCGGCGATCATCAGAAGGCAATGGTTCATTTCCACGAGGCGCTCCGGCTGGATCCGGAAATGGAGTGGGCCAGAGCCGGCATCGTTGAAGCCATGAAGGCGAGACGGTGGATCTACCGCACCATGCTGAAGTACTTCTTCTTCATGTCCCACCTCAGCAGCCGCACCCGGTGGCTTGTGATCATCGGCGCCGTCATCGGGATTCGCCTACTGAAAGGCATCAAAAATGCCGCGCCGGCCGCCGCGCCATTCATAGCGCCTATCATCTTCCTCTACTTGGTATTTGTTTTGATGACCTGGATTGCCGAGCCATTGTTCAACCTGTTGTTACGGTTGGACAAGTTTGGGCGTCTGGCCTTATCTCGGGACCAGACTCAAGGCGCTAACCTCGTCGGCTTGTGCTTGTTGTGCTCGCTTCTTTCGTTTTCCGTGGCGCCCTGGTTCACATGGGTCTGGGGCGCATTGGGTGCGGCCGTATTCGGAATGCTTCTCATTCCCGTTTCCGCTGTATTCGAATGTGACAAGGGATGGCCTCGCGTCACCATGGCTGCCTACACGTTACTGCTCGCCGTACTTGGACTCGGCTCATGGGTCGGGTCCATGGTAGTGCTCGCGGCAGGCGGAGCAGAGGCCGATTTTGATGCGGTCGGGAATACGAAAGTGTTTGGTGTGTTCTTCCTCGGCGCAGTCCTTTCGACCTGGATCGGCATGGCCCTGTCCGCCGCCAAAGTTCGAAAGTGAAGCACCTCGCCACAGGACAAACGACACCAAGCTCAAACCCTTAGAGCAGTTAACGATTGAGTGTGGCACCGGCGTCTCGCGGGTGGAAGCCAGGAGGCCGAGTGCCGTTGCCTCACCGGCGAGACGCCGGTGCCACATATCAACGTGAAA
>CAZTAR010000443.1:0-3714 GCA_964611695.1 uncultured Planctomycetaceae bacterium
GCCGGTGCCACAACTGTCTTCGTGTTCCGTGGAGGTTCCATCTGATATCTGGGTAGAGGCTGCATCCGACTGTCCGGGTATCCAAGGGAACAATTCGAGGTGGGTGCCGTAGAGTTCGAGCCAGATCAGCCTCGCGAGGATGACGGAGGTCCGCGAGTCACCGTCCACATGGAGCTTTCGAAGCCTGTCCGGCGGCGATTTTGAGAAGACCCGCACGGTCGTCGTTTCGCCATCGCTGGCGATACAGGCGTCGGAGACCATTTCGAGGGTGTCGCGGCGTCGCCAATAGTCCACAATCGGCATCAGGGCGACGTCGCAATCACCATCAGCGAGCATCGACGAGAGCCGGGCCGGGACGGCGGGCTTGATCGTCAGCCGATGTTGATCCGCCAGGGGTCTGCACAGCGGCTTGGCGTTGAGAAACGAGACAACGCCGAGGGTGCGCATTGCCTGGCAGTGTTCGTCAGGGGGCAAGGCGGTTTGTGGGGCAGAGGAAGGGTGATCCATAGTATCCTGATCCCGTGAGAGTGTGGCTGATTATACGGTCTGCCGAGAGCTGCGGACAGCCACGGCAGCCCTGGGAGTCGGAAGTTTCGGCAGAATTGAAAGCTGCGATCAAGCGGAGGCAGTCGAGATGCCGACTTCGGTGATGGTGTTTGACGGTTTGAGGTAGCATGATGCCTGATTGCGACCGTGTCCATGAGTGGGCGGCACTGGGGTGTGCAACCAGGGGTTGGTCCACCGGTAAGAATAGGACACGGGGGTGTGCTTCGTCCGGTTCTTTTTCGGCGGCGTGTGTTTCGCGGGGGCGTCTTCCGCGACAGTAAGGTTGGAATAAGCGAGATTACGGGAGTTTGCGGATCATGGATACAGCGGGTGCGGAAAACCAGTTTCAGATTGCATTTCTTGATTTGGCATTTCAATTGATTGATACGATGGTCAACGTGCTCGCGTTTTTGATGCAGGGCCTGCTCGGCTCCTTCTTCAGTGCTTTCATTCCTGCGGCATGACGTAGGCTCGCAAGGGGCTGAAGGGCGCGAAGTACCGAGAACCCTTCAATCTCTCTCTTGGTATATGGCTGGGCCTTGCGCTGTTGGCATAGTCTTGTTGGCCCGTGACCGGCGGGATGCCGAGGTGTTACGTCTTGGTTCCCGAGTGGTAGTTGGAACCTCCTGCCCAAAGCCGGCGGCTCATGCAAGTCTGCGCCACGTTCGATCCTGGTTCGGTCGCGCTGATGGCGGTAGCATATCTTTCACGCGAACAGCTCCGGTGAGTTGGGTCGCACACTGTACTGAGAGCATCGTGTAGCATCGTGGCGAATAGAACGCGGCGGCGCGGCTAGCACAAGTCTGCCCGCGCCCACTGGCGGACGAGCCGCCAGTGCACCGAACCACCGACAGCAAAGAGGGCGGACAAGGACGGGTATTCCATGGCGGAAAAGCAGAGTGGGAGAACAGACGCGAAACGAAAACTCGACGCGGGTTCATCGGGTCTTTGGGCCTGGGTCGCACCGAATGTGACGGTGTTCATGTCGAGTGCCTGCATCATGGTGATCGAATTGGTGGCCGGGCGTTTGATTGCGCGTCACCTGGGTTCGTCACTCTATACATGGACATCGGTCATTGGCGTGGTCTTGGCGGGTATCGCGATCGGGAACTATGTGGGCGGTCGGCTGGCGGACCGGTTTTCGGCGAGGCCGACACTTTCTCTTCTCTTCATTCTCTCTTCATTGATGGCCGCGACAATTCCATCGGTGGAGTTGGCGGTGGGCAACTGGTCGGCGTTGTGGGCGATGTCGTGGTCCGGCCGGGTGGCGTCGCATGTGATGCTCACCTTCTTCCTGCCATCCGCGATGCTGGGCACGATCAGCCCTGTGGTGGCGAAGATGGCGCTGGATTTGGGCCGGCAGACCGGGCGGACGGTGGGGAGCGTCTATGCCTGGGGCGTCGTGGGCAGCATCGTGGGAACATTCCTGACAGGTTTCTGGTTGATTGACAGCCTCGGCAACACGGCCGTGGTCTGGTGCGTGGCGGTGGTGCTGGCGTTGATGGCGATACTCTACGGCGCACGATCCTGGAAGGCATGGAGTTCCGTGGGCGTGCTTGCCTGTCTGGCGGTGTTGTCTGTCGGGCCGTGGGCCTGGGCGGAGGGCGTTGGTGAGAGGTTGTCCTTGCGGGAGCCGGCGGATCCGCGAGTGCTCTACGCCGATGAGAGCCAGTACTCCTACATTTCGGTGATCCAAACGTCCGAGTCGCCGGATACCCGGAGCTTCATTCTGGACAAACTGGCCCACAGCATCATCGAAATGGAATCGCCGGCGAAGTTTGAATATCCCTACGAGAAGATCTACGCGGCCTTGACCAACCGTCTGAGCCGAGGAAAGCGGCACGTGGACAGCCTCACGATTGGGGGCGGCGGCTACGTCTATCCGCGTTGGATGGAGAGCAAATGGCCCGGAAGTCGAACGGAGGTGGCGGAGATTGATCCCGCGGTGACCGAGGCTGCGATGGTTGCGTTCGGCCTGTCGCGGGACACGTCCGTGAAGTGCATCCATGAGGATGGCCGCGTGTATCTCGACCGTCTGGCCCGGCTTCGAGCCGAAGGCGATTCGGTCGGATTGTACGATTTCATCTACTGCGACGCGGTCAACGATTATGCCGTGCCGGCTCAGCTCACAACGGTCGAGTTCGTGCGGATGGTCCAGCAGTCACTGAAGCCTGACGGCGCATATCTGATGAACCTGATCGACGTGTTTGACAGCGGGCTGCTCTTGGGGTCGCTGTACAACACGATCAATGCCGTGTTTCCACATGTTTACGTCTTCCTCGAAGGCCACACGGTCGAGCAAAACCGAGATGGCCGCGACACGTTCATCATCCTGGGATTGAACCGGGCGATCGACTTAACGAATCTGGGAACGGAGTACAAGGCCGACTGCGTCATCTATCCACTGTCACAGCCTGACTTGGATGAGTTGGTCGAGCGATCCGGTGGTTTCGTCTTGACGGACGACCATGCCCCGGTCGAGAACTTCCTTTCCAGCGTTGTGGAGCAGGATGCCCCGTATCGGGCGATCGAGGAATACCTGGATCGCGCATCCATCGCGAAGCGCCGTGGTGATTCCGAGCGGGCGCTGGATATTCTCCTCGAGGGCATGGTGGTGGTTCGAGAGCGGACTCCGAATTGGGCGTGGGCCTTTTTCCGTTACGGCAATGCCTTCTATGGACTCAAACACGCGCCTGGCGCTGTCGAGGCCTACGAGAAATCGGTGGAGCTCCAGCCGAATTTGCCCAGTGGCATCTTCAATCTCGGCAATGCCTATGCGGCGACCGGCAGGCTCCGAGAGGCGGCACGTTGTTTCCATGCCGTCCTTCAACGCAATCCCGAAGATCAGATGGCCCGGCTTCAATTGAACATGGTCCTTGAGGCGCTCCAAAGGCAACAGAGTAGCAGCCAGCCCGCAGAGGGGTAGCCAGCCTGCGGAGGGGTAGCCAGCCTGCGGAGGGGTAGCCAGCCTGCCGGAGCCGGAGGAAGCTGAAAGCCTGTGGCAGCACTGTGGCACCGGCGTCTCGCCGGTGGTTCTCTCGTTGAGGAGTTCCGCCTCCGAAACTTTTTTTTCCATACCTTCTGCGGGCTGGCTGCGATCTGCTACACATCAACCCGGATTTCCCAGATGGAATGTTCGTGATGGCATGATACATGCTCGTTCCCCCT
>CAZTAR010000444.1:0-3697 GCA_964611695.1 uncultured Planctomycetaceae bacterium
CGCGCGCGTAAGCAAGCGGTCAGCGTTCGACCTGGTAGGGAGCGAGCAAACTGGTATTCCCCGTCGGCCACAGGGGGCCGACGCTACAACGGAGCATGCATTCTCAACCCTAAAATGCTCTAGTACTACAGTTTCGCTTTTCAACTCCGTCGGCATCGTACTGCAGTTGCGTTTTCAGAATCCGCCGCATAGAGCACATCACGGTTGGATACACCTGTGGCACCGCCGTTTCGGCAGTGGATTCTCACGGGTGGGAGGCGCGTGCCCACCGTCACAGGCAAGCGTGAAGTGCTCTATGCGGCAGCGTGGTCTGCGCGCTGTGCGATGCGTTTCAAACCGGGTGCAATAGGTCAATTGTTCCCTGTTTCGTTCTCGGGGGGAAAAGTTTGGTGAACCGTTGAACAAAGCCGGCCATTCACGTCCGACGCGAGGTTCGGACGTGAATGGCCAACGGTTTGTCAGGGCCGAAACAGGGGCGTCGGCCGCTGCGAATTCGGAACAACCACTTTAGCCCGGACGCCGGTCTGCTAGCTCGGGTTGTTGTCTTCTCCTGGTGCAGCCTTTGCCCTGCGAGAATCCCAGAATATGAACACACAGAGTGCCAAGAATGCGATCAGGCCGAACCAGTTGAATATGCGACCGATGTTTGCCGGGTCAGCGCCACCTCGGATGGCAATTCCTTGGACGTTGAGGGAGTCGAAGAAGCTTTGGATGCTATCTCCGATTCCCCACCAGGGAATAGAGGTCACACCGTTCAAGAGGACTCCCATGATCGCCGCACCTGCAATGAAGCCGGAGGCGATGATAATCCCCTTGTCGTTTCTTGCCTTCTTGGTCGCTTCGCTTGCCTTGCCCTTCTTGACGCCAGCGGCAACGAGCGCACCAACGAGGATGGGGGCGTTGAGTGACATCGGAAGATACATGCCGAGCCCGAAGGCCAACGGCGAGATTCCGATCAACTCAAGCAGCAGTGCGACCATGACGCCGATGCCGTAGGGCAGCCAAGGCACTTGACCGGTGCCGAGGAAGCTGTCGAGGGCACTCTTCATCAGGTTCGCCTGCGGCGCTTGGAGAGCCTTCGGATCAACTTGCGGATCAAAGCCCATCGTGTCAGCAAGCAACATGATCGTGGCGGTTACGACGATCGACGCCAAGGCACAGGCCAGGATGCAACTCCACTCGATTCGCTTGGGGCTTGATCCTGCCCAATATCCCAGTTTGAATTCGGTCACCAGCGTGCCTGCTACAGAGAGCGATGACGCCACCACTCCGCCGACGAGCAACACGGCAAGTTGCCCGGCGGGCCCCTTGGGGAGGTTGCAGGCCATGAGGGCGACTGCCGTGATGATGATCGTCGTGACGGTCATGCCGGAGATCGGCGTGACGGAAATCGTGGCGATCGCCCAAGCGGAGACAGTGATGAAAATGAAAGAGACCACCAACGCAAGGAGCACGGACATGAAGGTCAGGAAATTGGCATTCTCCATCGTGTTGAGGACGAAAAACCGGAAATACACCGCAATCCCGATCGTTGTCACAATACCCAAAGCACCGAGTACCGGGTAACTGATATCCTCATCGGTGCGATCTTGAGCGACCACCGTGCCGCTCTTCCGGAACAGGCTTCCCAGGGCTTCCCTCAAGGCGGTCACGATCACCTTGCTCATCTTCAAAATCGAGAGGAGTCCGGCGGTGAAGATGCAGCCAATGCCGATGTTCTTCGGGATGTTGTTGAAGATCGTGCCGGGTTCCGTATCGGTAATGACCGGGTTGATCGATTGCAGGGCTTCGAGGCCGAGCGGAGCCAGAAGCGGGACAATCACGAAGAACGACAGGAACGAACCGGCCATGATGATTGAGGCGTATCGCACGCCGATGATGAAGCCGAGGCCAAGGAACTCCGCGCCGGTCCCCATCGAGAAGATCGCTTTGACCTTCGTGGTCATTGTCTCAAGCATTCCGCCGTCAAACGCCAACGTGGAAACAGATTTCTCGACCGCTTCCACGGCTCCACTCGCCGCACCTTGCACGGCCGCGCTGGCGGCTTCCGCATGTTCCTTCCACGCGACATGAATCTTGCCTGTGGTGAAATCCTCAGGCCACAACTTGAGCAGCGCCGTGCCGATTGTGTAGAGCGAGGCGAGGATGAAGGAGTAGACCAGGATGAAGGCGTTGTTCCCGCCAGTTTGGCCGGTGACGAGAATCTCGTTCGTTGCGGTGCCTTCGGGGAACGGCAGTTTGCCATGCATCTCCTTGACGAAGTATCGCCGGAAGGGGACCAGAAAGATGACGCCGAGGATGGCACCCAGGAACGGCACCAAGGCAATGTGCAAGAAGATCATCCCACTGCTGATGTTGAGCTGTTCGTTCAGTTTCAGCAGGTAGATGGCCGGCATTGTGAACACCGTGCCGCCGGCCACCATGCCGGATGTCGTACTGATCGCGAGGATGTTGATGTTTTCGATGATCGTGCTGCGTCGCAGTCCCATCTTCAGAAGGAAGCCGGAGAGGCCGACTGCCAAGATCGAGATTGGGATCGCGGTTTCGATTCCTTGACCAACCTTGAGCGCCAGATAAGTGGCGGCCATGGCGAACAGGACGTTCATGAATAGGCCGAAGAGGATTGACCTCGCCGTGAGTTCAGGGGCCGTCACGTTCGACGGGATCATCGGCACGAATTCTTCGCCTGGCTTGAGCTCGCGATAGGCATTCTCTGGGAACTTAAAATCCGCTTGGGGCTGATCGGACATGGACCGTCCTTTCGAAGGTGTATGAAGGGCCGACTCATCACCTGCCGCGCCGCAGGCTGACCGTTCGGCCGAACCTCGGTAGCGTACCATCACTTTTCGTGCGTGTGAAGTCTGGTCTCGTGAGTCGTCGTTTACTATGAAAGGGAGGTATCAGTGTGGCGATGGCTGGTGAAGTCACAATCCAACCGTTATTGCCGGCGTCCGCGTTGGAAAGAGAAGATCATTCGTTTTCCCCGGCTGACAGGGGGGGCGGCCTGTACACACCTGTCGAGAAGTGTCGATGAGGGCGGCTCGGAAACAAGTTCGTTCCCCGCGAGAGTCCGGAAATATGTTCGAGGATTGGCCATTCCGACGAAGGGATCATCCAACACGGATGGCTCACCAACCTTGTCAGAAGGGTTCCGCTCAGGGCTCGGCATTGGCATCCAACGGGGGGTGCGCGGGTGTCTACTTCTTCGCGATGCGAACCTTTGCCTTTGCGCGGGCCATCGCCTGGTTTCGTGCGGTGACGGAATCAAGGTCGTTGGCCGGCATTTGGGTGGCCTCCGCCAACTCCTTTTCGGCGTCAGCACGGACGATCTTGTCACCTGCGGCGGCGCGCTCCGTGAGGAGGGTCACCTCGTTGTGCAACACCTGGGCGAACCCACCTTCCACGAAATACTCCGCTGGGCCGGTCTCGACGCTGTCCACGCGGAGGACACCGGTGCCTAGTTCGCAAAGGAGCGGGGCACGGTTCTTCAAGATGCCGGTTTGGCCGTCGTGAGCGGGCATGACAACGGAGGTGGCCTGCGTATCCAGAACCTGTTCCTCCGGCGTGATGACCATACAATGAATGGGCGCTTCTTTAGCCATGCCGGTTTTCTAGAGGAGTTTGGCGGGCGTGTCAAGGCCTGGTAGTGGTTCACTTTGGGCGCCTCGCACGGCTTATCTGCTCGTGACGGCACTGG
>CAZTAR010000445.1:0-3694 GCA_964611695.1 uncultured Planctomycetaceae bacterium
CGCCAAGACCACCCCGACGATGTCGGCGATGGAGTCCAGGGCGCCGACTTCATGAAAGACCTTGTGTTTCTCGAGGGCGGTCAGCAGATCATCCTGCGAGGTGATGGCATCCTTATCAATATGAGTGATAAGGTCGCCGAGCAAGATGCTGCCGTCGCTGGCGCGTCGGGTTCCTCGGAGGCCGGCCTGATGTGCCGCGTTGTTCTCCACGATCTGGTTGATCACCACGCCCGGGATTCTCAACATACCGCGGCGTCGGAGTTGCTGTGTGATACTGTCATCGAGGATCACGATACCCAGGTAGGGACGCACCACTTTCCCGTGCTGAATGAGTTGCGGGACGACCTGATTGACGATGTTGACCGGCACGGCGAATCCGATTCCCGCGCTGGCGCCGGAGGGACTGAATATCTGCGTGTTGACGCCGATGATCCGACCGCTGCTGTCAAGCAGGGGACCCCCGGAGTTGCCCGGGTTAATCGCGGCATCCGTCTGAATGACGCCTTCGATCGTGCGGTTTCCGAACGATGTAATGGTCCGGCCAAGCGCGCTGACAACGCCGGTGGTCAACGTCGAGTCGAGCCCGAATGGATTGCCGATGGCGAAGACGCTTTGTCCGACTTGCAGATCGTTCGATGTGCCGATCGGGAGTGGGTCGAGACAGTCGGCCGGCGCCTGGATGCGAAGTACCGCGAGGTCCTTACTGGGGTCTGCCCCGACGAATGAAGCCCGCCATGTGGAATGATCGGCGAGTGTCACCTCGACGGCATTGGCGTCTTGGATAACATGGAAATTTGTGACGATGTGCCCGGCATTGTCCCAAATGAAACCGGAGCCGGCGCCTTGCGGGATCTCGGCAATGTTGAGGCCGAAGAGCTCACGGCGTTGTGCCAGACTGGTGATGTACACGACAGACGGGGAGGCTTGCTGGAAGAGCTCGATGGTCACCCGTTCATTCTCGGCGAGGTTCCCGCGTGGTGTAACCGGCCGCGGGTCGGATTGGACGGCGCCGGCCTTGCCTCGCACGAATCCGACAAGAACCCAACCCGCGAGAAGCCCCACAAAAATCCCCACGAGCAATGGCATGCTCCGCCGGCGATTTGGCGGCGACGATGTGTATTGCGGCGACGGAATATAAGCGTTGTTCATTGTCTGACTCCGATGAGAATCGGTACGATCGGCTGGCGCCAAGGGTTCGGCGAGCGGGTCTCGCGACCGTTTCCACATGAGGCAGCCGCCTCGCAACATGACATAATAACACTACTAATGCGGTTTGGCGAGCGTGATGCCTGTGAAGGCCTGCCGGGAAGCCTGCGCGAGCACACCATCACCCCGCCTGGGTATTGGGCTCCCGGGGAGAGTTATTCCTATCGGCACGTGATAAGTAAATTGGCCTCGACACCTGACCGATAAGTCGACCACAACGGAACCCTCGAAAAGAGGCGACGCCGTCCTGAAGCCAAGGAGATCAACTGTGTCCGATCACCGCTTGTGCTGTCTGCTCATACCCGTCCTAACTGTGTTGTCGATCGCGGCGTGCAACACTTCGCTCGATGGTCTCTCCGGGAACAGCGCCCAATTGCCTGTCCCCGACGGGATCGATCCGAACCAACCGAACACGGAACGGTCGTCTCTGTCGGTGGATTTCAGCGGCGTGAAAACGATCCGAATCGAACTCCCCACGGGACGCGTGACCGTATCGCAATCGACCGGCGAAGGCGATGCGTCGTTGAAAGTAACTGAGATTATTGTGAATGAGGGCCTCCCCCATGACGTGCTTGAAGGAATGCTCCTCGGATCAGGAGTCCACGCAGAACGATCATTTGTCGACGACTCGCGATTGGATATCGAAGCGACACTCGCGGCGGGTCTTGCCGACACAGACATCGTATTCGACGTGCGCGTTGTTGTCCCCAGCGGCGCGAGCATTGAGATCCTACTTGCGAATGGACAAGTCGACGTCAGCGAACTGACTGGCAACGTGGAAATCCGCACCCAGAACGGCGCTGTCAAAGTGGATCACGTGTTGGGAAACGTCGTCGCCCAAACGACAAACCGTCCCGTCGAGATCAGCGATGTCACAGGCAACGTTCAGGTGGAAACCACCGAGGCCAACATCGCCCTTCGCCTTGAGCCCGGCCCAAGTGCCATCGTATCCGCGAAGACCGGAGAAGGACTGATCCGGCTGGCGATCGCACAGACGACGGCCGCATCGCTCGACCTGGACGCCAGCGAAGAGGGAACCGTCACAGCAAACCTCAGCGGCTTCTCGGTGAGCAGCCTTGAAACCGGCGCGGGATTCCTACGCGGCGTGCTTAACTCGGGCGGCGGCCGAATCGAAGCGGAGGCGGTCGACGGCGAAATCGAGTTCATCGGCATGTAACACCGGTAGGCGTCGATAGAGCATCCCGCATCGAAAATCCACAAAACTCCTCACACAAACCCTTTCAGGTTTCCGGCTTGTTTCTGACGATGTTTGTTTGCGCGGCGTGTGAACGCCTGTGGCAACCCATGCGCAGAAAGTGCGCAAAATCCCTTTTGCCGCGGCTGAAATCAACATGCTGATCGTCGGCGCCGGCGCAAGGAGAATGGCACCCCATGGTCATGAAACCACCGGTCAAATGTTCACGGGCAGCGCGGCAGACCCTCCATTGGCTGGTCGATGACGAGTGGGTCCGGCGGCCGTTGGAGGCCACCGGCGAGACTCGGTACCTGCTATGCCACGCGGAACGCCTACACACCTCATTGACATGCCTTCCCGCCGCGGGCGAAAACAAACGCTGTTTGGTTGTAGGCTCGTGGGGATTGGAGGCGCCATACCTTCAGGGAGAATTGGGTTGGAAGGATGTGGTTTGCCTTTGCGCGCCCAACGGCAATCCAGGCCATGCGGCGTGTGTGAAACGACAGCACCCCAACAACGGCGAGTCTTACGAATTCACGCTCATCGAGCACGATGTCGAACAGGGTCCACTGCCGTTCGACTCAGAAACATTTGGGCTCGTGGTTTTTTGGGGCTGTCTCGAACACCTCCGACACGATCCGGAATTCGCCCTCTACGAATTGAATCGTGTTTGTACGCCGGGAGCGACCGTGAGCATCGTGACCGACAACGCCATCAGCTTTCAGGCGACCCACTCATTGTTGCGCGGCCGACCCATGCCGATGCGTCTCCACTGGCCGGCGTCGGAAGGACACTGGCGATTGTACACACCGCCCGAAGTGGGAGAACTTCTGACAGGAACCGGCTGGCAGGTCAATACGCTCACCTCAATCGTGCCGGATCCGCCAGTCTATTGGAAGTGGTGGAAACGTTGGATGTTCAAACGGCTCGTGGCGGATCAAAGACAGGGTTTTGGGTTGGCGGACCCATATTGGAACGCCTTCGCCATGGTCCTCGCCACAAAAGTCGCCGAGCCAACGCGCGCCTATCCGACCTGGCTGTACAAAGATGAAAAAATCCGAGAGTTGAAGGTCTGGATGATGGAACTGGTTTCCAATGAGAATCAGACCCCCGTGTCGGCGTAGCTTTACCCAAAGGGGAAGCGATTCAGCCGGATCGGATACAACAGAACTCCCCTCACCTCAAGAGTCTACTAGCCCATAAATTCAGTTACATTATGTAGCCAACTCACATCCCGTCTCTAACCCGCCTTTCTCACCAGTGGGAGTCTTCGGGTTTTCCGAGGCGTCTTTG
>CAZTAR010000446.1:0-3643 GCA_964611695.1 uncultured Planctomycetaceae bacterium
ATCCTATACTGCTGTCGATGAATTCATCGCTCTTGCGAACAAGTACATCGAGGCCGACGAGGCCGCGCATGAAGATAGCCATCGCGACTCGCAAGTAGAGCGAGACGTCCAACAGCAGGAACTCGAACAGCTTTTCGACGAAATGCAACACTGCCACCTTGTAGATGGCGCAGTTGAGCGAGCAATCCAGTATTTTCACGACACAACGGATGGGCGAATAGACGATACAGATGTAAGCGCCGCAAGAACGCCTGCGCTGTACGCCATGCTTGAAGAGATGCGCGTTTCGAGTGTTCCCCCAATCTCCATCGCGCGCCAGTGCGATCGCTATCTCCATCTGGCTGTCGGTGACAGGCGTAAGCGCTCCGGTCACCCGGAATATCCTCTGCCAGAGCTTCCGGCCGACTATCGCATGATTGAGCGGACATTCCTAACACGCCTGACCGCTTTCGAGCGTCCTGACGTCCTGACACACACGATTCACAAAGTCTTCAAGACACTCCCGGACGCCCCGAAAGAGTGGAACCCAGCAGATGAAACGCGACCCTCGGATTCACGATCGTATTATGCCACCGCTGTCCCTTCAGAGCAGGCCGCTGAGGCGGTTTGCGATGATGCGCGCAAAGCGCATGCGTGGCTCCGCGTGCTTGAGACACCTGTGAGGAATCGCAGTGTGTATCAAGAACCGAAACTCGTTCGCATAGGTACACACGATCCGAAACGGCGCGCACTTGCAGGCGCTCCAGCAGCCTCAATTGACAGTCGAGAGTTTGTCAAGACCCGTGGGGGCCCTCTTTGGCAAGATAGGTTGCTGCAATTCGCGGCCGCACAGGGCGAGCCAGTAGCGATTCATGATATCCTCACCGAGTTTCGCAAGGCGGCACCTGACATGGAGTCAGCTGTCCCGAGGATTCTCGTAACCGCCGAGCCCGGTAGCGGCAAGACGTCGATGTTGGAGAATCTGGCCTATCGAGCGTCCTCGGGCGATCTGCAAGTGGGTGGCCGGCCGAACATTCCCGCTCTTGTGCGCTTGCACCTTTGGGAGAAGAGCGATCAGAGTCCCAACCTCGTAACGTACCTGACGAAAACACACAAAGACTTGGCCTGCCCGCCCGATCGAGAGCAGTGGCGGCAGTGGCTGCATGGCGGAGACGTCTTGTTGTTGTTCGATGGATTCAATGAGATCACGGACAACGCCTTGCTGTGTGACGAACTCCACAGAACCCTCGATCGGTTCGATCAATGTCCTGCCATATTGACATGTCGCCCCACATCACTTGGGGCTTGCCGATCATCCTGTCCTGGCTTCGCTGAGTTCACTCTCACGCCACTGACGCCAGCTCAACGGGCAGCGTACATTGAAGCGTTGCCAGGATTGGATGTTTCCGCGCAGGATTCGCTCGCGGACAGACTTGCGCACAGCCCCGCCACAGAAAGCCTCACACGTAATCCACTACTCCTGAGCATCCTGTGTCTCGTTTCATCGCACGCGAATAAGGACGTCCAGCCCGCGACACGATCAACACTCTACGAGACGGCGATTGAGAATCTACTGGAGCCAAGGGAACGATCACCGGGCCACCCGTTCACGCGTAGTGCCGCTCAACGCGTTCACCGCAGGCGTCGGGTCATCGAGTTAGCGAGCCTTCGAGTTCTACTCCACGACGGACAGGGAACTGGATCAGCGTTTCAGGCAAGACGGTTCTTAGAAGCGATGGCTTCGCCTCATCCGCGAGGGAGCCAGAACGTCGCCTCTCTCGACATCGCACAGGAAACCCTGGATGACCTCGTCGATGCCGGCCTGGTGACGTGCTCTTCCGATCACATCTGCACCTTCCTGCATCCAATCCTTCACGAATCCATGGCGGCGGCTGCCATAGCGCATTGTGTTGACGAGTCGAGTGCAGGTTGGGACGCACACATCGAATGTTACGGCGTCATCTGGACGCCACGGACTCTTGTGACCGCCAAATCCTGGGATCCACGGTGGGAGGAGATCATCATCCTCTTGGCTGGAAAGCTGCAAGACCCTAGGTGTCTGCTTAAGATTCTGACAGAAGCCGATGCACACGGCCGCAAGGATGATCACTTCAAGCATCGCCTCGCGGTCGCTGCGAGGTGTCTGCCAGAAATCTCGAGAGATATTTTGCCCAGGGACGTGGTGGAGAAGATTGAAGCAGGAGTGTCGTCATGCCTCTTGCATCACGCCCTTTACGACACCGTGTCCGCGGTTGAGCACTTGAAGCCTGCGATTGCTGACGTGTTATCCGCACGTCCCGAGCATAATAGCGAGATTCCACAGGAGTGGCTGCCCGCCTGTCTCGACAAGCTCAATACTCACGCCAATCAGAGGACCTTACGGTTGCTACGCGCGGTGCGCAATGCGTCTGATATGCCGGAGATTCTCGACGCCTGTCAGGGGGAGCTGCAGGACGCGGATACGGATGCACTGGTTGATGCGCTGGACTTCGTTGGAGACATCGGACGAGATGCCGCAACACCGGACGTGCTTGCCTGGCTGAGAAAGCTCTTGGTCCACGACGAAGAGGAGATCCAGGACAAAGCTGCCGAGACAATCGGTCGCCTCGGCCGGGCTGCAGCGACACAAGAGAATCTCGACGGCCTAGCTTCGCTGCTTCGACATGACGACATCCTCGTGTTGTGCGCCACAATGCAGGCGCTCGCCGATCTCGGTCCGGATGCTGCAAGCCCCGGTATCCGGAATAGCCTCAACAGTCTGCTAGAGCACCGCGAGATGGCGGCACGTACGTATGCGGCTTTCGCAATCGGCGAGATCGGCGCTGACGTTGTCGGTGACAAGACACTTGGGCATTTAGCGAACATGCTGACCTGCGAGGACCCTCAGGATAGGGAGATCGCCTTGACGACGCTTCTCCGGCTCGGTCCAGAGGCGTCGGCCCCTGAAATATGCCACGCCCTGCTCGATATTGTAAGTGACGCAGCTTTGGGAGCCAACGAACGGATGCTGGCAGAAAGAACGCTGATGCGATTTGGCGGCACACGCATGGCGCCCGAACTTATGGAACAGCTGCTTGCTATGCAGACCTCAAATGACACCGAAACACGAGGGTGGGCCACACGAGCGATCAGTCACCTCTACTGCCAGAACCCCACAGAAGAGAACCTCCAACACCTTGCGGAGCTGCTTAATCGCGAGGATGGCGCCGTGCAGGCTGGCGCATTGTCCGCCCTGGCCGAGTACAAGGATGACGTCTCACCACCTGGAATCCAGGAACGGCTTGTGGAGCTGTTGGAACAGCAGGAAACGTGTAGCAAGGCGGCCTGCGTGATTGAAGCGCGACACCGGATGACATGGCCGGCAAACCTCATCGAACGTCTCGGTCGCCTGTTAGATCGCGATAATGCGGAAATGCAGAGAATTGCGGTTCGTATCATCAGCACATTAGGCGCCAAAGCGGTAACGCAGAGCAATCTTACGCGCCTAGCACGGCTTCTTCGGCATGACGATTCCGGCGTGCAACTGGACGCCATCCGGGCGATATACCATGGTGCGGACAAGGCTGCAAAGCGAGATGCCCGCACACAACTCACTCGGTTGCTCGTGCACGAGGATAACGCAGTACGACAGGCGGCGGCCAAGGTTGCCAACAATCGGGATCCG
>CAZTAR010000447.1:0-3637 GCA_964611695.1 uncultured Planctomycetaceae bacterium
TCGCCAGACGATGCCACTATCGCATACGCAAACGAAAAGCGCAACTGTAGTACTAGGGCGTTGTCAACCCTAAGTTGTCGGGTTGGTTCCGCCCTGGCATTTGTGGCACCGGCGTCCCGCCGGTAGAAGACACAGGCGAGATGCCTGTGCCACAGAAACCGAAACCCAGTGAACCCGAAAAATGAAGGTTGACGCGGTACTAGAACGAAGGGGCGAGGCTGAGCATCAGGATGCCGAAGCAGACCATGGCGGTGAGGACGCCGGCAATGGTTGTGATTCCGGCGACGCCTGCGCCGCATCGGGCGAGACGCCCAACACTTCCCGGACCATTATGACGTCGACTGATATGCGCTGCCAAGGCGATGCCGATCACCGCCACAAAGACACCATACAATTGAGTCAGTAAAGCAATCGCCATCCCGAAACCGATCTGACTCGAATCCTCCATCCGGGTCAGCATCACGACCATTCCGACCATGGTCCCAAGAAAGCCGCTGGCCAACGCGAACGCGCTCCAGAGTTGCCAGAACCCCACGGCTTCTTCCGCTGTTTTTCCCGGCGTGGGTTTTCGGAACACCCACCAACAACCATCGATCACGCCGGCCCAACCATAGACCGCAATCATGATCGCCAGCGGCGCGAGCAGCACGAGCATCGCCGATGGCACGTTCAAGAACGCACCGACCGCGTTTCCACCGGTTCCCATATGAAGCGCATAGCCCCAGACCGCCAGGAAACCGATCACACCGACGATTGCTGACCCCGTATTCCGATGCCGGTGCATTCCCCTTGGAGTATCGCCGCCCTCGCTGCCATCTTGGTTTTCGGTCGTGGAACTGTGGTAGCTTTCTTGGCTGACCAGGTCGCAAGATTGTTCGCGCCGGTCGGACGGTTGATCCTCCCGGTCACAAGCTGTACCCGCACCCGAAGCACTGGAATCTCGCATCTTTCCGCCCCCTTATCCACTCCATGCCGTACTACCAATGTCGCCATCGGCTCTTGAGGGCAGAGGGATTAGGTTCGCGCGAGGCGGAATCACTGGAACGTGCCGCTGTCTGAAGAGGGGCGAAAAAAACGGTTTCTGGAACGTCAGGGCTGGATCGGCTCAAGGTCCCACACCATCTGAGCGTCTGTCCTCTGGAGCGTGGAATGCACTCGGAATCGCTTGTCATCACTCTGCGGAAAATCGTCGCGATAATGTGTCCCCCGCGATTCTTCACGCTTCAACGCCGCCAGAGCAAGGCAACTAGCCGTGGTCAACATATTCTGCAACTCCCAGCCATCGCGATCGGTCAGGACCTTGTCCATGATGTAGCTGCCCCAAAAATCGAGAATTGAGATAGTCTCGATGAGTCGATCCCGGGTGCGATCTATTCCCAGATTCCGCCAACACAGAGACCGGAGACTCCTCCGCACATCCCCCAGGTCCAATCGCGTTCGTGGGCTGTGTGCGAGAACATGCTTCAAAGACCTGGGACCCACCGGGTCACGCCGGTCGAGGGCGAGGGATGCGGCAAGCCGGCCGGCACGCTTGCCAAACACCATACCTTCTAGAAGCGAATTGCTGGCAAGGCGATTGGCTCCGTGAACGCCGGTTGATGCAGCCTCGCCACAGGCCAGCAAACCGGGAATAGAGGAACGACCGTGGGCATCGACGCGTACACCGCCGATCATATAGTGCGCGGCGGGACGAACAGGAATCAGTTGCCTCGTCACATCAATGTCGAAATCCCGGCACAAAGCCGCGATCGTCGGAAACCGCTCCTCGAAAGCGCCGGGTTTGAAATGGCGAACATCGAGATACACGCACGTCGCCGAGGTGGCGGCGATATGTTGACGGATCGCGCGACTGACGATGTCTCTCGGGGCGAGTTCGGCATCCGGATGATAGTCAGACATGAATCGGCTGCCGTCGTTGTCAACGAGACGGCCTCCTTCACCGCGCACGGCCTCACTAATCAAAGCACGAGCCGCGCCGGCAATATAGAGGGCCGTCGGGTGAAACTGGAAGAACTCCATGTCGCGTAAGACCGCCCCCGCGCGGAATGCCGCGGCGTGACCGTCCGCCGTGGTGCTGGGTGCGTTGGTCGTCTCGCGGTAGAGGCAGCCTGCTCCACCGGCGGCCAGCACAACCTGTCCGGCCCAGATGATTTGGTGGCCGAACTTCTCATGATGGGTAATGGCCGCGATGCACCGGCCGGCCTCGACGACAAGGTCGATCACGAAGCAGTGGTCGAAGACCCGGATTTTGTCCGAAGCGCTGACAAGTCGCCCGAGTGTGTTGCTGATCTCACGGCCCGTCGCATCGCCAAGGGCGTGAACCACGCGCCTCGCGGAATGTCCGCCTTCCATTCCGAGTGCAACGACGCCGTTTTCCTGATCGATCGCAGCACCCCAGGCCAGGAGGTCATCCAAACATCGTGGCGCCTCGCGCGCCATGATCTCAACGACCTCACGGCTTCCCAACCCGCATCCGACGTGCAATGTGTCGGCAACATGTGCCTCGAATGAATCAGCCGCGT
This sequence comes from uncultured Planctomycetaceae bacterium, assembly GCA_964611695.1. Taxonomy (GTDB): domain Bacteria; phylum Planctomycetota; class Phycisphaerae; order UBA1845; family UTPLA1; genus CAZTAR01. The sequence continues at coordinate 2,523 of CAZTAR010000447.1, forward strand.
CGGTCACGACCGCGACTCCGCCCTGGGCGTAGACGGTATTGCAGTCTTTGACGGCGTCCTTGGTCAGGACAATGACGTCCGCTTCGCCCGAGGCTTCGATCGCGGCGCGCATCCCCGCGACGCCGGAACCAATCACGAGGACATCGGTGAACACTTGCCCGAGACGGTTCGTGTCAAAGTCCAACAGGTAGCGTCTGCTTGTAAACGAATCGGCCATCACTCGTATTCTAGAACAATTCGCTCGCGAGTGAGCAAACGAACTTGCTTGCGGAGATGATCCCCGAGTTCGGTGGGGTTGACTTTGGACCTGCATGGCCACGGCATTCTTACATCCGCCACCCTCCTCCGGTCAAGCCTGAGGGCGCTTATGCTATGCCGCATCCGCACTCTTTTTGTGGCTCGCCATATCCGGGACCGCCTGGTAGAATAGGGTTATAATTGGTGTTGGGAATGCTGGATGCGTTCAGGAAGCCGTGGGGAGCCTTGGCCGAGGTCCTCTCGTTACGCGAACCCACGGGGGGCGATCAAAGAGCGTCTCTAGCATCCTAATCGGGGGCAACAACGCAACCCGAAGCGATGTACCTGAAGCGAGCCAATCCATGCCGAAGATCGAGATTAAGACGAAAGATAGTAGAAAAACGATCTCATTCACAGGTTCTCGACTCACGATCGGTCGTCAATCCGACAACGACATCGTGCTGCAAGACCGTGTCGCTTCACGTCGTCATTGCGTTCTCGAGCAAAACAGAGATGGTTTCACGCTGATCGATGTCAAAAGCCACAACGGCACCTGGCTGGGGGAAAACCGCATCATCGAAGCGCCGTTGGCATTCGGCGATACCTTTCGCATCGGTGGAACCTACATTCGCTTGCTGCCGAACGAGGCGCCCAAGGAAGTGCCGGAAGACATTCCCGTCGCCGAGATCATCGTTGAAGAAGAATTGATCGAGGAGCGACCCCGACCCGCTTCCCGCCCCATGGATGTCGCCGATCGCCTGACCGCGCGGTCAATGGTGGCGGGCCCCCTGTCGAAACAGTTGGCGCCTCTGATGGAGGCGTGCATCAAGGTGCCGATTCCGGAGGGTGCGCCACAGGTCGCCGGAGACGTGCGTCTG
>CAZTAR010000448.1:0-3636 GCA_964611695.1 uncultured Planctomycetaceae bacterium
GGCCGTCGATGACCAACGGTTTGCCTCGGCCAACAGGGGCGTCGGCCGCTACAGGGCAGTGCAAAACGCTCTATTCCGCACGGAGAGATGAGAGCACGTTTGTGCGCAGAGAGAATAGAACCGCAACAGTTCCACTTGTCAGTCCGACCAGGGCGACCGCGAGAAGGGTCTCCGCGAGTGAAAACCAGGGGATATTGCCTGGACTTGTCACGGCATGCGGCGCGACGGCCAAGAGTGCGGATATGGCGCCAACGACGAGGCCCAACATCAACATCGCCGCATTCTCGAAGAGGACCATCCAGTATAGGCTGGATTGCCGAAAACCGATGCACCGGAGAAGGGCAAACTCACTTCGGCGTTCCGCCACGTTTCGCAGCATGACTGCCGCCAGCCCGAAAGTTCCCAAGAGCAGCCCCAGGCCGCCCAGGGTTTGGAATGTGGAGATGTAGGTGTTCTCGACGGCCATGTATTCCACGAGGCGATCGCCGGCCGAGGCCGCATCGAAACCATAGTGGTCCAAATCGTGTTCGAGGGCGACCCGCAAACGATTCGAGTCCTGCGTTGGCGTGCTGGGCGTGTCGATCAGGAAGAACTGATATCCTTCAACGGATGGGAACATCTCGACGAAGTCCGCCTCTGAGACAATGAGTTCGCCTTGCAGAATCGAGCCTGCCAGCATCGCGACGATTCGCAGTTGGACGGTGCGGCCGTGTTCGTCCGTGACGGCGAAGTCATCACCCAGCCCGAGATGCAACAGCCAGGCCGCCGTATTGAAGTCGACGATGGCCGGTTCGGCGTCGTCGTCGAATCGTCGCCGCAACAGCAGCCAGGGGTTCTTCGCGATCTCCGCCTGATTGTCATCGAGCAGGGCCGCGAACTCGAAACCGCCGCGATCGATCACTGACCGATGCGCGCCGAGTATCTTGGGTCGGTCAATCTGAAACAGATTCAGGCAACTCGCGTCGTCTCCCGGCTTCAGCCGAAATGGCATGACGGTGGCGGATGCCAGGAGGTCCGACGTTGAATCCGCTAGGCCGAGCGCGTCGCGTCCTTCTGCGGTATTGAGGTCTCGGTGCAATGGAACGGCGGTTTCACACAAGAGCGAAAAGCCGCCGGTGGCGGATTGTTTATCGTCGGACAGGCGGGGCGTCCCATGCCGATTGGCCCCGACGGCGACGATCACGAATGTGGCCGACGCAATCAGGCTGATCGTCATGAGGGTGCGCCCTCGGTTTCGACTCATGTTACGCAGTCCGAGTTTCAACAGCGCTAGCGTGCCAGGTTTGCGTGTCAACGCGCGGTCTTCACGGGAAAGCCACGACCATAGGCTGAGAACGGACGCAACGAGCATCAAGGCGCCGCCGGCAAAGAAGGCGGCCGTCCGGGGCAGGGCATCCGTCACAGTGCTCGTGATCACGACGGCGGCGGTTGCGAGGAATGAGAGAACAGCGAACCACGAGGCGATGCGGCGTCCCTTGTCCGACGGTTCGCACCGACCGGATTGGGCAGCGCCTGCCAGCAGGTTGTGGGTTGAAACACGCATCAGATCTCGGATTGCCCAAGTGATCGCAATCATGGCCACGATGAAAGAGGCCACCGAACCGATTGCGAAACTGAGCGGAGTCGCGTGCAGCGCGAGGAACGGCGTGTTGACGGCCCCCGCCCACCACGATGCAGAACGCAGGCCTGCCAACATGAGCCAGGCGTATCCAATCGCGCCGGCGGCGCCCATGATGATGCCCAGAACGGCGACGATCGATCCTTGGAACAGGAGCATCCGCGTCACACGCCTCCGCCGGAAACCAAGAGCAAGCAGCGTGCCGATCTCCACGGCCCGCTGGGTGACGCCGAGGCGAAACATGATCGCGATGATCAGGCCTGCGGACGCGATGAGGAAGAAGCTCATGGCGGTGAAGAGGCCGCCGAAGTCCGTACTGCCGTGGCTTGAAGCGATCGCCTGTTCTCTGACCGGCCGAAATGCGAGGCCGAGCTTCTCAGGATCGAGGCGACGACGGAGTTGCTCTTCAATTGCGAATGCGGTTTCACCGAGGCTCGTGCCGGGCGCGGGAGTGATTCGAATCGATGTGAGCCGACCGAGTTCCCTCCCTGTTCCAGGCTTCCCGTGCCCCTCGGTCCACAGTGAACGACCTGCCTGTTTCGACACAAACGCCTTCGGCGTCGCCCGATGTTGGTCCCAGTACTGCTCGTCCTTCTCCCGAATGCGATTCATGTCGATTGGAAAGGGCGGGTCCCAATCCGATAGACGTTGCGCATTGGTGATCCCCTCAAACACAGGCGTCAGGCCGGTGTCCGCCGCCCATCCCTTGATGGCCACGATTCCTCGTACCGTGAAGACGGCTTCAACGGTTTCGAGCCTGCCGAACGAGCGCGTGACATAGAAGGCCATCGTGACGCGATCACAGATGTCGACGCCAAGATCGTCCGCCGCCCACGCGTTTATCAGGATATCGTGGTCGCCCAGAGCCGGGGCGTCATCGCCGTTCGTCAGACGGAGGGCGTGCGATGATGGAATGGCGTTCGGATCAATGGCCGTGACAGTCGAATAGGGTATTGCTGCCTGCGCGTTGTTTCTTCGTTGGGTGGTAGTTCCATCTTCTCCCGTCTGTGCCGGCATCAACGTGATGGCATTCGCCAGGTATGTGAGGATGGGGACTGCCGGTGCTTTGACCGCGCTGGTGGCTTGAAACGCTTGCGCCTCCACCTCCGGCTCCAACAACATTCGGTCCGTTTCAAGCGACACATATTCGAGTGCGTCGTCGCGGCGGAGATGGAGATCGAAATCACCCAGATCGGTCAGGCTTTTGAAGAGGTTCTGCAAGAGTCGGTTGTTCTGCTCGGTGGACGAAGGCAGTTCGTGGGCATCGGATTTACCCGCGACAAGAATCGCGTTGACGCGCCTCTCTTGTTGGGAGGCTTGCTGAAGCACCGATAGGGGAACAAACGCGTTGCGCGGAACACGCTGGTTCGAACGGAGGCCAAACCCACCCATGCCCGTGGAAGGCACGATCCTGGAGACCGTCAACCTTAGGGCCATCGTGACGTCATCTAACATGCCGAGCAGGGTTTCCGCAGGAACGAGACGCCGCCGTTGAAGACGAACCAGGACGTCGTCGCCGACCTTGGCGCTAAGTTCTTCAGCCAGCGGTTCATTGAGAACGACGACACGTTCTGCCAAACCAGGGTCGCCGGCCGTGTGTGCTTCATCGTCCAGCGCCCAGAACCGATCATCCACGCCAAGCACATTGGCGTCGTTGACCCGCGCACCCGTGTCGGCGTGGCTGATCCCGCCGGTCATGACAATGGCCGGGCACGCCTGCTCGAAACGGTTTTGGAACTCGGGCGTTGAGGCGAGTTCCTCGGCGATCTCCTCACGGAAGAAACGCTGGGCGACCAGGGCGTGATCGACCGGACCGAGTCTGCGCAGGGCTGTCTCGCGCAGGCTGCCGCGCATCGAGTCACCGACCAGCAGCGCGCCAATCAAAACCGCCGCCGCCACGGCAACACCCATCATCACGGTGAGATTCGACCACCGATGATAGCTCAGACTGTTGCGATGGTAAGTTCCAAGTTGCACAGCGCGGCCTCCGGCCGCAGTTTGATGAAACTAACACACGG
>CAZTAR010000449.1:0-3631 GCA_964611695.1 uncultured Planctomycetaceae bacterium
CGACAGTAAACCTCGCTCCGCCTTGCGGTGCGCCGAGAAGCTCCGTTCGTGGAGTCGCGATGCGGAAGGCAAGGCAGTCCCCAAGATCAGCGTCTGCCGCTGTCTGCAACTCGTCGCGAATCCGTTCAAGTCTACTCTTCAGATCGGCCGTGTGCTCATCGGCGGCGACGCTCAGGTCGATGTCCTTCGTCGTTCTCGCGTGTGGACGGTAGCGTAGCTCCATCGCGTATCCGCCCTTCAGCAACCACGGCGGATTGGGACGTGCGAACAGACGTGCGAGCAATCGCTCGATGAGGAACTTCAGCCGCAGCGTGTTCAGTGGGACGCTGCGTTCCTCTGCCGCGGTCTTGAGCCGGCGTTCAAGCGCCTGGCGAAACGCGGCCGGATTGGAGAATGATCGGGCCATGTGTGCATCATCCGGCTGCTGCGAGCGCACGTGCGAGACGCGAGTGCGGCGGCTCCTGCCGCACAACCGCGTCGAGTTTTGCACGGCGAACGAGGCCCTCGCTCATCGCTTGCACGACGATTTGGTTCAGTTGGTCCTGCGGGACACGCTCCGTTCCCGCCACGTCAACCAGCGTTCGCAGCGGTTTGGTCACGCGGAATCCCTCGCGCTGCTCAGCTTCGTCCGAGGCGAGATCAGCCTTGTGCAGCAGGCATCCAGCTGGCGGCTTCTTGCGAAAAGAACGCGGCACGGTGAGGTGCGTGTGCTTGGGCAGTAGCTCGCCCAGCCCATGTACGCCGAGGGCGGTCTCTTGTGAGACGACCGCTTGCGGCTGGTCGTCGCGTCCACGGCTCCAGAGGCTGAGCCGAATCAGGTCGTCGTGCTCGGCGAGCGGCACCGTGCTCATGCGGTACAGCCCACGCTCCACCCGCTCGAAGTTGCCGGCTTTCAGGTGGTAGTCCAGGTGTGGCTGTGCGTACCCAGCCGCTGCGGCTTGCTTGGACGTGAAGTAACCGCCTTGCGTTTGGGCGAGATCCGATAGCTCTCGCCGAGCTGATTTTGTGCTTCTGTATGCCATGCGCAAACGTTCAAATATTTTGAAGGATTATGCGGCGATGACGCGAGATTGTCCAGAGAGTAATCCGGCCTGGGACCGCCCAGCTGATGAACGCAAGAGTGCCAGCCTGGACAATTGTTGCACTACATCTCTGGTCGATCATGCACTACAAAGGACGAATAATCGACCCAGGCAGGGCCTTGGCAAGTGCGTATAACTGGTTGACATATAAGAAGTTGCGCTGGCTCGCTGGCGTGGGAATGTAGTGCTTGAAGATCTTGGGAATCTGGCATTGCTCGACAGCAGCCCGAAGTCGCCCCATGCCCTTCCGTAGCTGCGGTGGTTGCTGGGTGCGTGTAAAATCATTGACATTTATAGCAATCTGCCGATACTTATGCACATGACGATGAGTGATCGAGAACGAGTGCTCCGGCTAGCGCGCAGAGCGGGCATGCTCCGCGTCCGCGATGTGCGTGCACGAGGCCTGCATCCAGAGCATCTTCGCCGCCTGGTGGCTGATGGACTGCTCGAACGGATTGCCAGGGGTGTCTACGCGCCGGCTGACATCGAGGCGTCGCCGAACCACTCGCTGGCCCAAGCAGCCAAGAAGGTGCCGCATGGTGTGATCTGCCTGCTCTCGGCGCTGAGGTTCCATGAGGTTGGCACACAGAGTCCGTTTGAGGTTTGGATGGCCATTGATCGTCGGGCCTGGAAGCCAAGCATCCGCACTCCCATGCTGCGCATCGTTCGGTTTTCCGGTAGAGCACTGAACGCTGGCGTAGAACGTCACCGGATCGAGTGTGTCGAGGTTCCGGTCTACTCGGTGGCCAAAACAGTTGCGGACTGTTTCAAGTACCGCAACAAGATTGGACTGGATGTCGCGATCGAGGCGCTTCGAGAGGGGCTGCGGGAACGCCGCTTCACGCGCGATGAGCTGTGGGAGTACGCGAAAGTGTGCCGTGTGGCGACAATCATACGTCCGTACATGGAAACGATGACGTGAGTCCAGCTGAACAAGGCGTTGCTCACTCGGTTCGCCAACGGCTGCTCAATCGCAGTCGCGGCACAGGCGAGGACTACAATCTCCTGTTGACGCACTATGCTATCGAGCGACTGCTTTACCGGCTGAGTCAATCCGCACATGCCGACGCGTTCGTCCTGAAGGGGGCGATGCTCTTCGCGTGCTGGACAAGGGCGTTCCATCGCCCAACACGCGACTTGGACCTCCTTGGGTTCGGCGAGCCCTCAGAGGAACGGATGGTGGGAGTGTTTCGCGACGTATGCGGCCAAGCCGTCGAGGATGACGGCATGACCTTCGACGCCGACTCCGTTACCGCAGCCCCAATCCGCGAGGAGCACGCATACGCCGGGATTCGGCTTCGGATGGCAGCAAGACTGGGCAATGCCCGACTCAACCTGCAAGTCGACGTAGGATTCGGTGATGTTGTCACACCGGATGCAAAGACTGACGAATATCCCACGCTGCTTGATCAGCCGGCCCCGCGGCTTCGCGTGTATTCGCGCGAAAGCGTGGTTGCGGAAAAAGTCGAAGCGATGGTGTCGCTGGGCATGGCAAACAGTCGCATGAGAGATTTCTACGACGTATGGGTGCTGTTGGAGCAGTTCGAGCTTGATGATGCCGTGTTGAAAGCCGCAATTCGGGCCACGTTCGAACGTCGTCAGACGCCGATTCCGACGACCGTACCGCTCGCCCTGACAGCCGAGTTTGCCGGAGATCCGGACAAGCAGCGGCAGTGGATCGGCTTCCTGCAGAGATCGGGCCTACCGCAGGCGCATGAACTGCTTGCGGTCGTCAGCATGCTTCGGGACCGGCTCGTGCCACTTCTCTTCGGGCAATCTGATTGGACGGAGCCCAGCGAATGTTGACAACCCCGAGCCGCAGGAGAACGGCGGATGAGCGGCGACGTTGCGAAGCCGACCCGAGCGGAACTCTATGAGCAGGTCTGGACAACGCCCATGCGGAGGCTCGGTCCGCGATACGGCCTCTCGGACGTTGGTCTCGCCAAGATCTGCAAAAAGCTCGATATCCCACGACCACCGGTCGGGTACTGGGCCAAGAAGGAAGTCGGCAAGGCGCCGGCGCGGCCTAAGCTGCCCGACGCGGACCAACACGGCGACGACTTGGTTGAACTTCCTGTTCCGGGCGAGATCGAGAAGCCGCAACAGTACGAGTTCCACGACGCCAAGCTGGCAGAACTCTACGAAAACGAGTTGCGCCGTTCAGCACCGAAGATCCCAGCGGCGGTTCGCTCAGGGCACCGAATCGCCCACCAATCGAAGCGCTGGTTCACTGATCATGCGAAGTGGGAGGCACGGTGCAAGAAAGCAGGCGCCGGGAGTAACTGGCCCGAGCCCCCGAAACGACCCTCTGATGCACTGAGTCTGGACGTGTCTCCTGATATCCTCGATCGTGTTGTACGCTTCATTGCGGGCATCGAGAAAGCAGCTTCGGATCGGGGCTATCGGTGCCGCGTTTTCTCTGATGATGCGCGTCATCTTGAGATTCAGGCATTTGGCACGCAGTTCTACCTGCGCGTTCGCGAAAAGTTGCGACAGGTATGAACGCCGGTTGGAATGTGTAGCGCTGGGCGGTCGAAAAACGTAGCGCC
>CAZTAR010000450.1:0-3630 GCA_964611695.1 uncultured Planctomycetaceae bacterium
CGTCGAAAGTCCCCACAAGAACTCAAGGCAGTTTTGCCAACCTAGAAAAAAACGGAAGGTGCCGCCGTGGCAGGAGCACCTTCCGTCGATCTTGCATGCCTCCACCTTGACGGGAGGCAAGGCCTTGTCGAAAAGCAGCCTGATGGTTTCAGGCAGCAACCCGACAAGGACCGATGCTGTTTGGCTACTTTTTCTTTCGCTTCTTCGTGGCCTTTTTCTTGGTGGCCTTTCGCTTCTTCTTGGTGGCTTTCTTCTTTGTAGCCTTCTTCTTCGTGGCTCTCTTCTTTGTAGCCTTCTTCTTGGTGGCTTTCTTCTTGGTAGCCTTCTTCTTCGTGGCTCTCTTCTTTGTAGCCTTCTTCTTGGTGGCTTTCTTCTTCGTAGCCTTCTTCTTGGTGGCGCGTTTTGTCTTTCTCTTAGCCATGGAGCGTCACCTCCTTTCATAAAAAAAGTCTAGGGAGGGGTAAAACTTTGTCAACAATATTTTTTTTCGGCCTTACGGTATAGTTGTCGTGAGTAAAAGACTGCTTGCCCCAAGTTGGCCTCGTGACTTCGATCAACATCATGATGAACTCAAAGCCAACGCATGCCTTCATCTTTGATCTTGACGGCACGTTGGTCGACTCGCTGCTCGACATCACGCACGCGCTCAACCACGCTCTTGAAGAGGTTGGCGAAAAGCCCGCGCACCCGCGCGAAGTTCGTTCGTGGGTCGGCGACGGGTTGCCGACACTCTGTCGCCGCGCTGTTCCGAAAGCTGACCGGAAGGTCGTGGACGTGATGGTGCGCGTGGCGACTTCGTACTACGCCGCCCATTGTGCCTCGAATACGTACACTTACCCCAACATACTGCAAATGCTGGACTTGCTGCGCGCGTCGCATGTTGTTTCCGCCGTGCAATCCAACAAACCGCACGCACTGACCCTGCGACTCATCGACGAACTCGACCTGGGCCAATACTTCTCAGTTGTACGTGGGTACAGCAGCGAAGAAGAGAAAAAACCATCGCCCCAATTCGCCTTGGGGTTTGCTCATGATGAGGGCTTGCCGCCTGCGAAGGTGTTTTTCGTTGGCGATTCCGTCGTGGACATCGAGACCGCACGCAACGCCGGGATGATTGCCGTCGCCGTCACATGGGGATTCACCGATCGTTCCGCACTCCTCCCCGCAGGGCCCGATTTTCTTCTCGATGAACCTGCGGCCCTACCCAAAATGCTGATGAAAAAAAAATTGCGAAGCCGCTAATTTCACCCAATCGGTGAGGCGCCTACTCCCAAAGTAGCTCCGCCGCGTCGAACACCGGTCCGTCTTTGCACGCCAAGGCGTAGCGCCAACCCGAATCGGCAGCCTTATCAATCACACGCACCACGCACGACTGACACGTTCCCATCCCGCACGCCATCATCCGCTCAAGAGCCAGTTCGCACCGGAGTCCTCGGTCCACGCAGAACGCGCTCAGTGATCGCAACATCGGATCAGGACCACATGCGTAAACCGAAACGCCCGACGCGCCTCCGTCGTCAACGTGCTGCCGAACCGCATCCAACACGTTCCCCTTCAAGCCGCATGTGCCATCGTCGGTCGTCACGGCCGCGTGAATGCCGTGAAGCGAAAATTCCTTGATACAAGGGGATATTTCGCCATTCCGCGCGGGTTCACGGAGAAGCTCCACCGGCATCAATGCGCGTGTTCGCGCCCCATACACCGCGCTGCAAGTAATGCCCTGCTTGCGAAAGGTCTCTCCCAGCCAGCGAATCGGTGGAAAGCCGACGCCGCCCGCAACAAGCAATGCGCGAGTCTCCGGTCTCGGCGCCGAGAACCCATGCCCTAGGGGCCCGATGAAGTTGACCGTGTCCCCTTCGCGACGGTTCGCCAGCCACGCGGTACCATGCCCCACCACTCGGCCGAGAAGATCTACTTCGCACGTTCCGCCTGATCGATTGATCCCCGCGATACTCAGAGGGCGGCGCAGAAATGTTTCGCGTGGTCCGATAGTTGTGAACGCACTCGCGCTCGAACCGGGCTCACTTTCGATCTGCTCGAATGGCTGGCCGGTGTTTGAAGTCGATCGACACAGAACCTGCAAGAATTGTCCTGGTGTGGCCTGCGGAAAATCCTGAACCTCAAGCGTGCATGCGAAGTGTTCATCACACGGACTGGATTGCCGGACGACCGTGCCGACGAATGTGCCTTGGGTTGCCTGCATGTTTTCATTCCTCCTCCGTGATGCTATGCGCGGATGGGATCAACACAAGCTTCAGAGACCCGAGCTGCGGTGTGTCGCGCAAAAAAACCTCCGGATCAGAACTAGGTTCCGATCCGGAGGAGCGCCACGGCTACAGTAGCCGATGTCTGTGGCGATAAACCGCACGTTAGAAATCCGCCGGACCTCGCGGCGGTGGACCGAATCTAACGGTATTGAACCAACCTGTCAATGTGAATTTCGGTATATCCCAGTCGATCAGAAAAACACATAACTATATATCTGAAAAAACCTTATGTCGCTCCGTGTTCGCATGCACACAAGTCCTGACAGGACAGGAACATCGGTAATCAAAGCAACCAAAACGCCCTGAATCGGGAGAATTGCGGAATTTCCGCAGACGCCGCATTCCCCGCGTAATATTGCCGTAATATATGTGGTTACAGATAGTTATGTCAATACCATGTCTCAATGACCGGCAATCAGCTTTTTTCCTCCGGCCTTCTCCGGAGAACGCCCAACGACCCCTACGTTGCTTATCTAAGCTAGGTTCTTGGCGTGTTCGAGGAACCCTCGCCACGCCACAGCTTGTTGTGGGTACTGGAAAACGATCCGACCTGTGAATGACGCGCGCATCAAATCGCTTCATATCGAATGCACTTCCGGCGGCGCATCGGTACAGGCACACCGACGCCTGTCCGCACATTCACGATCCGACACTTGAATGATTGCGCTGACCGTCGTATCTTGGAATTTTTCGATCCGAACTACCTACTGATTCGTTTCCTTTCATCATCATGTTTGACGCGCTTTCAGATCGATTCGGGGATGTCTTCCGCAAAATGCGCGGACGGGGGAAGATTACGGAGGAGAACGTCCGCGAGGTCATGCGCGACGTTCGGACCGCTCTTCTGGAAGCTGACGTCCACCTGGAAGTCGTCAAGTCCTTCACCCAATCCGTTACCCAACAGGCCATCGGCGCGGAGGTCGTCAAAACACTCCATCCCGAGCAGGTCATGGTCAAGATCGTCAACGACGAATTGATCAAGCTCATGGGGCCTGTCGATTCGCGAATCCCCTGGGTGTCCAATCCGCCGACGGTCATCCTGATGGCCGGCCTCCAGGGCTCTGGAAAAACGACGACCTGCGCGAAGCTCGCGAAATATTGCCTCAATCAGGGCAAACGCCCGATGATGGTCGCCGCCGACTTGAAACGACCTGCCGCCATCGACCAACTCGAAGTCCTTGGGCAACAGTTGGGTGTTCCCGTTTATACCGAACGAGACCATAAGAATGCCGTGAAGGTCTGCCGCAACGGCGTTTCTGATGCGCGGAAGAACCTCCTCGACGTTGTCATCCTGGATACGGCCGGCAGGTTGGCCATCGATGAAGAGATGATGGCCGAAGTGGCGAATATTGCAAAAACGGTC
>CAZTAR010000451.1:0-3627 GCA_964611695.1 uncultured Planctomycetaceae bacterium
TTCATGGTGACGTTCGTCTCGTCTTGCATCTTCTTTTTCAGCATCGGCTACATGGAGGGTCACAGCGACGAGGTCGACGGCCGGTGCAAATACCACCGGTTCTTCTGCTACTTCTGCCTATTCGCGTTCAGCATGTTGGGGCTGGTGGTCAGTAGCAGCCTGCTGTTCCTGTTCATCTTCTGGGAACTCGTCGGCCTTTGCAGCTACCTGTTAATCGGTTTCTACTTTGATAAGAAGTTTGCCAGCGACGCGGCGATCAAGGCCTTTGTGACGAACCGTGTGGGCGACTTCGGCTTCATCATCGGTCTTGCCCTGGTCGTGCTCTACCTCGGCACGTTTGATCTGGATCAGGCGGCGGCGAACTTCGCGGCGGACTACCACGCCGGGACAGGCATCTTCGCCTCCCATTTCACGTTGTTCGGCTTCAGCCTTGCCACGCTGATGGGTATCGGCCTGTTTTGCGGGGCGATGGGCAAGAGTGCCCAGTTCCCATTGCACGTCTGGTTGCCGGACGCGATGGCAGGCCCCACGCCGGTCAGTGCGTTGATCCATGCCGCCACGATGGTAGCCGCTGGCGTGTACCTGGTTGCCCGAGTGTTCCGGCTGTTGACGCCCGAGGCGCAGATGTTCGTCGCGGTCATCGGCTGTATCACGCTGACCATCACGGCACTCATTGCCATCGTGCAGACGGATATCAAGAAAGTATTGGCCTATTCGACGCTCAGCCAGCTCGGCTACATGATCTTCGGCCTCGGCTGCGGGGCGTGGATCGCGGCGCTGTTCCATCTGATGACGCACGCCTTCTTCAAGGCGATGCTGTTCCTCTGCTCCGGCCAGGTAATCGAGGGCTGCCACCACGAGCAGGAAATCACGAAGATGGGCGGCCTGCGAAAGAAGATGCCGTTTACCTGCTGGACGTTCTTTGTCGGCGTCCTGGCAATCGCCGGCTTCGGCATTCCGTTCACACACTTCGGCCTCGGCGGGTTCTTCAGCAAAGATGAGATTCTGGCCGTCGCGTATGAGCGGGCGTTTAACCTGCCGGCGGCGCACGAAGCCGAGGAGCACGCTGCTTCCGAGCCCGAAGGGGCACACGCTTCGGCCCTACGCGCCGCGGCTATCCAGTTGGCCTCGACGGACGGCGACGGCCTTTCGCCATTCGCTAGTCGCAATTCGCTATTGCCGCAGACTCCCCACGAGGACGGCGGTCATGCGGACCACGATCAAACCCACGAGGCGTCGCCTGCTCATGGTCACGCTGAGGAGGCACACGATGGTCACCACGCGACCGGCACGGATGACAAGCTGAAGATCGCGGCCACACTACCGACTCTGCCGAAGTGGATGTTCTACCTGCCGATCATCATCGCTTACGTGACACCGTTCTACATGATGCGGGTTTGGTGGCTGACCTTCTGCGGCAAGCCACGTGATGAGCATGTTTACCACCATGCCCACGAAAACTGGAAGATGTTCGTGCCGTTGGTGGTATTGGCGGTCGGTACCGTCTTTTGCAGCTATTTCGTGTTCCGGCCTTTGATCGACGATGCGGCAACCATTGCGAGCGATTCGCCGACGATCGTCGCCATCGACGGGACGGCCCACAACATCGCCGAGGCTGGCGGTGGGGCGATGATGACCCTCACGCATACCGAGGGGCACGATCCGCACGCCGCGTTGGGCAAGCTGGTCGGGTTCTCCTGGATCATCGGTATGGGCTTTGCCTGTGCGATCTACGCCGGCGGTTTAGGTTTCGCGGGGCGTTTGAAACGCATCTTCCCGCTCAACCTCCTTCATCGGGCACTTGTTCAGAAGCTCTATTTCGATCACGTGTACAACACCGTCTTTGTTGCCGGCACGATTGTTTTCGGGCGAATCATGATGCTGTTCGACAAGGTGGTCGTTGACGGGCTCGTGAATCTCACGGCGCATATCACCCGAGGCCTAGGCATCTTCACCGGTCGGCAGCTTGATATGCCGGTCGAGAGAACGGACTTCGGCCTGGTGGATGGAATCGCCAACGGCCTGGCCAGCCTCACGTTGGATGTTGGAACGGAAATTCGTCGCCCACAAAGCGGCCGGATCAGGGGCTACGTGCTGCTGACGGCCGGGACTGTGGCGGCGGCGTTGTTGTTTGTGCTGTTGTTCGACCAGATATCGACCGGCTTCCATGGGATGTGGAATTCGTTGAACCCTCCGGGTGGAGGATGACGCGCCACACTGGCGGACGAGCCGCCAGTGGCACCCCAGATGATCAGAGCCCCGACCGTGAGGGAGGGGTGGGTTTTCATCGGGCGGGCTGCAGAGATTGTGAAATGACCGCTTGCTGACGCGCGCGGCTCTGATTGGGGTCGCGACGGATGGCGAAGAGTTGAAAGACGGCAGGTTTGTTGCCGTCATTTAGAAGAAATCGCGGGAGTTGAACCGTGGAACACATACTTGATTGGATCATCTTCCTGCCCCTCATTGGTGTTGGGTGCGTTTTAGTCGCACCTGCCAGGCAGGCACGCACGATTACCTGGCTGTTCACGTTCCTCGTGTTCCTCCTGTCGTGCAGCCTGTTCGGACCGTTCCTGCCTGGGAGCGATTACTGGGCGGGTAGTGACGGCTATGGCAAGAACATGCAGTTCGAGCATATTGCCAAGTGGATCAACGTCGGCGGCGAAGAACTCGATGACGGCACCCGAAAGGGCGGCTTCAACATTTACTGGCACGTTGGCCTGGACGGGCTCAGCTTCCCCCTCATCATCCTGACGACGCTGATCACCTGGCTGTCTGCGTGGGCGAGTTGGGGTTTCGACAAGTGGAAGGTCAAACACGGGGCCAAGGGCTATTTCGTTTTCTTCCTGTTGTTGGAGACAGGTGTGCTGGGGACGTTCGCGTCGCTGGATTTCTTCCTGTTCTACATCTTCTGGGAAGTCATGCTGCTACCGATGTATTTCCTCATCGGTATCTGGGGCGGTCCGCGGAAGGAATACGCGGCGATCAAGTTCTTCCTCTTCACCCTGGCGGGTTCGGTGCTCATGCTGGTTGCCCTGCTGGCGATGTACTTCGGCAGTGCCGAAGCGCTCGGCGGCACAGGCACGTTTAACCTGCTGGAATACGCAACTAACGGCGACATCCACAAGCTGTTCAACGATGATCCGAGTCGGATGTTCCTCTGCTGGAAGTTCGGCCCGGCAATGTTCGTGATGCTGTTCATTGCGTTCATGATCAAGGTGCCGGTCTTCCCGTTCCATACCTGGTTGCCTGATGCACACGTCGAAGCCCCGACACCGATCTCGATGATCCTGGCCGGCATCCTGCTGAAGCTGGGGGCCTACGGCTTCCTTCGGGTCTGCTACCCGATCTTCCCCGACGCCGCTTATGCCATGGCTTTTCCGTTGGCGACGTTGGGTGTGATCAACATCGTCTATGGCGCACTCTGCTGCCTGGCGCAGACGGACTTCAAACGGCTCGTCGCATACAGTTCGATCAGCCACATGGGCTACGTGCTGCTGGGCATTGCGATCATGACGGACGTCGGTTTCCAGGGCGCGATGTTCCAAATCCTGGCACACGGCGTTTCCAGCCCGATGTGCTTCTTCTTGGTCGGCGTGATTTACGATCGCGCGCACCATCGCGACATCA
>CAZTAR010000452.1:0-3625 GCA_964611695.1 uncultured Planctomycetaceae bacterium
GACCCGCAACCAGCCCGATCAGGATACACAGCCCCAGGAGCCGAACGAGATTGCGGACCTCAGGCGTATCGCCCATTGTAAGCAGTTTTAGCAGCTTCATTCCACGTGCAGTCTCCTGGGGCCAGCTCGTATCGGCTGGGAGGTCGAGGCTCAACCCGCCAAGCCTACACCGGTCCATGACGGCAGTCTACAATCTAAGGAGGATTGGGCGGAATGTACTCAACGTGTGTTACAGGAATCTTCCCAGATTAAGAAGAATCTCCGCCATATTGCGAAGGTTTTCCGCCAGGGTGAGAAGAATCTTGGTGATGATATCCCAGCAGGCTCAGATGTGGGGGCCTCTAAAAAAACAGGCGGCGGAGAGCGGTTGGCCTCGCGCCGAAATGATTCGGCAGGATGCGTGGATTCTTCGGGCGAAGTCTTTGATGAGGGCCAATAGAAGCGTGTACTGGTCGCCAACGATCTCGACCCCGGCCAGATCGAGGAGCATGACTTTCGGGAAGGTCGGGTCTCCACGTTGAGTCAATAGGGCGAAGAGGCCGGCAAGCGCTTCCGGACTGAGGGTTGCGTCGATCGGTCGTACCCAAACGGCGCCTCTGTCTGAAACCGTGAGCCGCCAGCGCTTCAGGAGGTACTGAGTTTCTTCAATGGCGGCCAACAGATCGCGGCATTCACTATCACCTTCTTGGCATTGCACGTTTTATTCCCAACGGATTATCCGTTGCGAGGCGGTTGAACGAATGCGCGGAGCATGCGTGAAGGCGAGGACGGTGCGCGAGGGCGAGGATGTCGCCGGCGAGCGAGGTGGGGAGCAGCGTCTGTGTGACACACGGCACTGGTAACGTGTTGAAAGCTTCCATCTATCGTGCCGCGACTTCTTTCGATGCTTTTTTCTTTCGTTGAATCCTCTTCATAACTACTTTGCGCAACGCCTGATACGACGTTTACAAGGCATTTGAGGTTCACCAGAAAAGCGAAGTTGTTCGGTGCGAGCCGGGCAATAGCCCGCAACTCGGGGTGGGGACTGTGTGGGGCATTTGAACGGCGCGCGGCAGGCGTGGCCGACTGGGGTGGTTTATACTCGCGAGGATGCGACCACAACGGCTACTCGCTCCTGTGCTGGTCATCAGTATCGTCTCGATTTCAACGGCTGCACCGTTGATCAAACTCTGTGATGATGCCGCGCCCGCGGTGATTGCCGCTGCTCGAATGGGCATCGCGACGGTGGTGCTGGTTCCGATCGCCGGCGTGATGCGCGGGAGGCGGCTCATCGCCATTCCTCGGCGATCCGTCCGGCCGATTGTGTTGGCTGGGTTGTTCCTCGGGGCGCACTTCTTCTTTTGGATCTCGTCGCTGAAATACACGAGCGTTTTGAGTTCCGTGGTGATTGTGACGACGAATCCCATCTTCGTGGCATTGGCCTCACGTTTTCTCTTTAAGGAACGCGTCGGGCTTGGGTTGGTCTACGGCATCGGGTGTGCAATCGTGGGTGGGGTGTTGATCGCCTTGTCGGATGGAAGCGGCGTGAGCGGCGTCGGCGGCAACGGTGAAATGTTGTACGGGGATCTGTTGGCGTTGTGTGGGGCGGTGATGGCTTCCTGCTATCTGCTTACGGGACGGCGCGTGCGTCGTGATGTCGACACGCTTTCCTACATTCTGCCGGTCTACATGATCGCCGCTTTTCTGCTGTGTGCGATTGTCCTGCTCCTGGGTGAGACGGTCCTTGAATTGCGAGGCAGTACGTATGTCTATCTCGTGCTGCTCGCAATCGTTCCACAGTTGGTAGGGCATAGCGCGTTCAACTGGGCGCTGCGGCACCTGAGCGCGACGTTCATTGCGATATGCATCCTCGGAGAGCCGGTTGGGGCGTGCGTGTTCGCGTATTTCATCGTGGATGAGTCGATCACGGTGATGCAGGTTGTGGGGGGGACGCTGATCCTTGCGGGAATATTCCTCGCTGCCAAGGCGCAAACCAAGCGCTCGGCGGCCGCCTAATTTAGAGAAACGTTTGGAGTGCGACTATCTTTCACATGAGTCAGACTTTTTCCCCGAGCCGGCCTGCCGGGGGGCGGGGAAAACTGCTATAAAGGTGGGCTGTTTGTGTGGCGCCAGGAACAGGCGATCGGCATTTGTGCCGTGCCGCATGGGTGCCGCACCGAATATGGAAAGGAAACTGCGATGATGAAGCACGCGAGTTACATGTCAGTCCTAATCTGCCTTGCCCTGTTGACGCCTGTCTGGGGTGACGCGCCCTTACCAAAGGATCCTAACAACGTTTACGGCCAGTTCGAGAATGGTTTTTCCTACATCATTCGCGTTCACAACAATCCGCCCGGGCGAGTCGGTGTGTACTTGCACGTCGACTCGGGCGCATTGAACGAGACGGAAGCCCAGAATGGCATCGCCCATTTCATGGAGCACCTGGCATTCAACGGGTCCAAGCACTTTGCGCCGGGTGAGTTAATCCCGTTCTTGAACAAGTTGGGTATGGAATTCGGCCAGCACACCAACGCGCACACGGGCATCGACCAAACAGTCTTCAAGCTGTTCATGCCGGACGCGGAAGCTGCGACGATCGAGAAGGCGATGACGATCATGGGTGACTACGCCTACGGGCTGCTCCTCCTCCAGGAGGAGATCGACAAGGAACGCGGCGTGATTTTGGAAGAGGCTCGCTCAAGGAAGGGGGCTCGCGAGCGGATCCAGAAGGAGATGATGCGGTTGGTCTTTGCTGGCACGCGAATCGCAACCCACGACGTCCTCGGCGATGAAGAACAAATCGCCGCCTGGAACCAGGACGCCTTCCTGGATTACTACAACACCTGGTACCGTCCGGAGAACATGACGCTGATCGTGGTCGGCGAGGTTGATGTAAAACAAATCGTTGAGATGGCGAAGGCGACATTCGGCTCGTTCAAATCACGGGCTCCTGAGCGAACGCCACTGGGCAGCGGCGTGAAGCCGGTGAACGAGGCCAGGGCATTCGTGCTGACCGATGTTGAGCAGGTCATGGGACAAGTTCAGATGTTCGCGATCAAGGAAGGTCGGCCACCGATGCGGACGTACGAGGACTATCGCTTCAATGAGATCGAGAACCTGGGGACTTGGATCGCCAGCAGGCGGCTGGACGAGATGGTCAACAAGGGAACCGCCGCGTTCATGGGCGGCGGCGTGTCGGTGAGTGGAATTCAGCATGACGCCCTTTTGCCGATCGGTTCGGTTGTGGGGCAACCCGAGGATTGGAACAAGATGCTCGATCAAGTCGTGGTTGAGATTTCCCGGGCGATCGAACATGGTTTCACGGAACGGGAACTCAAGCTTGCCAAAGAGGCCCTGTTGTCCAACGCGGAACGCGGCGTCGAGCGAGAACCAACAATGAACGCGCGGGCTTTCCTGTCTCGGTTTAGTTCGTCGATTGGCTCCAAAGAAGAGATCATCGCGGCGGCGCAACGGCTCGAACTCATTAAGAAGATCATCGTTGACGTCAAGTTGGAGGATGTCCACCGGGTATTCGTGGACAACTTCAACACGAAGAACTTCGCCTATGTGATGGTGATGCCGGAGAAGAAAGAGGGCCTCACGCTGCCGACTTCGGAAGACGTGCTGGCTGCGGCCTCCGCGGCAT
>CAZTAR010000453.1:0-3619 GCA_964611695.1 uncultured Planctomycetaceae bacterium
GGCGGCCTCGCGACCGAGGAGATGCTGATCAACATGGGGCCTCAGCATCCGGCGACGCACGGCGTGCTCCGCGTTGTGTTGCGCACGGACGGCGAGATGGTCCTGGAGACCGTGCCGCATATCGGGTATTTGCACCGTTGCGCGGAGAAGATCGGCGAATCGCTTGCACCGTTCCAATTCATTCCGTACACGGATCGGATGGATTACCTGTCGGGGATGAACAACAACCTGGCCTATTCGTTGGCCATCGAGAAGCTGGCTGGTCTGGAAGTCTCGAAGCGTGCCCAGTACATCCGGATTGTCGCGTCGGAGTTCAATCGGATCGCGTCACACCTGGTGATGTTCGGAACGTATGGGTTGGACATCGGCGCGTTCACGCCGTTCTTGTACGCATTCCGCGAGCGAGAGTGGATTCTGGATTTGTTCGAGGCCCTGTGTGGCGCGCGGCTGACGTACAGTTACATCACGATCGGCGGCGTGACCCAGGATTTGCCGGACGGGTACATCGACAAGTGTGAAGAGTTCCTCGATTACTTCGATCCGAAGATTGACGAGTACAACAACCTGCTGTCGTTCAATCACATTTTCGTCAAGCGCACGGCGGATGTGGGTGTGATTTCCGCTGAGGATGCGATCAAGTGGGGGCTGACCGGCCCTTGCCTGCGCGGCAGCGGTGTGAAATGGGACCTTCGCAAGGTCGAGCCGAACAGCGGATACGAGGAGTTCGAGTTCGACATCCCCATCGGCCAGGGGCTCAAGGGGACGGTCGGGGATTCCTGGGATCGATACTTCGTCCGGATGGAGGAGATGAAGCAATCGGTTCGGATCATTCGGCAGGTATTGAAGAAACTGCGCGACACGGAAGGTGACGTGTTGCACAAGAAGAATCGAACCATCAAGCTGCCCGAGGACGAGGTGTATCTGGAGATTGAGAATCCTCGGGGTCAGCTCGGGTTTTACGTTCAGGGCAACGGAACGGCAGTGCCGGCCCGGGTGAAGGCCCGCGGACCGTGTTTTAATAATCTGTCGATCACGAGCCATGTTTGCACCAATTGTCTGTTGGCGGATGTCGGAGCGATATTGGGGAGCTTCGACGTGGTGTTGGGCGAGGTGGATCGCTAGTTCGTCTTCCTCTTGCAGAGGAATCTCGAACTGCTATAACCCACCCTTTCCCGATCGTCGGCGAGAGAGTGGTTTTAGGTGGGAGGCCGCGAGTTGAGCAGAATCTCTCTGCCATGGATAGCGAAGCCACCCGAGGTGCTGCGCGGATATCGCGAGCGAGCCATTGGGTGGATGTTGGCCATCGGCGCTGCGTTCGTCGTGCTGGGCCTGGTCCTCTTCGCCGCGCTTCGGATGCACAGCATTGACGCAATGTCAAACTGGCGCGTGCTGGGCGCCTACCTTGGCGTGGTGGGCCCGATCGCGACCGGCGGCACGGTTTTTCTAGGCGGCATCGCCCTGATCTATTACCGGCGGATCGGTGCGCTGCTCGGCTGGGGTTATGTCGCGCTTCTCATCCTCTGCGGTGCAGTCGTCGGGACGGGCATGCTGGTTTGGGGCTACTCGTGGCTGGCAGGCTGGATGCAGGCCACGTTCGGCGGCAACGGGGGACAGGTCGTTTCGATGGCGGACATGTACGGCGCGATCTCGGAGACGATTCCCGTGCCGATGTTCGCCTATCTGCTTTGGCCGCTTCAGTTCGAGATCGTGCGAGACCTGATCGCCATGGGCGGCGTGGTCGGTTTCATCAATGTTGCGGCGGCGTTTGGCATTTGGTGGGAGCGCAAGGTCGCCGGTCGGATTCAGTCGCGCGTCGGGCCGATGCGGGTCGGTATGTGGCACGGCTGGGCCCAGTCGCCTGCGGACGGTATCAAGCTGGTTTTCAAAGAAGACCTCATCCCCGCTGGGGCGGATCAGATTCTGTTTCGCATTTCGCCCTATCTCGCCTTTGTGCCGGTGGTCATTGCTTTTATCGCGCTTCCCTTCGCGGCGACGTGGGTTTTCCGCCAGATGGACGTGGCGCTGATTTTCATCCTGGCGATGTTGGGAATTGACGTGCTCGGCACCATCTGTGCCGGGCTGGCGAGCGACAACAAGTATTCGACGTATGGCGCGATCCGCGAGGCGTGCCAGATGATTTCGTACGAGATTCCGATGGGCATGAGTCTGTTGGTGCCGGTCATGATGGCGGGCACGTTGAATCTTGGCGGTATCGTTGGGATGCAGGATGGCGGCTTCCACAGCTGGATGATCTTCGCGAACCCCTGGTGCTTCGCGGCCTTCTTCCTGTACTACATCGGTTCGCTGGCTTCGTGTAAGCGGGCCCCGTTTGACCTGCCCGAGGCCGAGTCGGAACTTGTGGCCGGCTTCCTGACTGAGTTTAGCGGTTTTCGCTGGGCGCTCTTCTTCTTCGGAGAGTATGCGGCGATGTTCGCCGTGTCGGGCCTGGCGGTCATCTTGTTCCTCGGTGGGTGGTATTCGCCATTCCCGATGAGTTGGCTCGATGCCCTGGGCGACGCGTGGTTCGTCCCGTTGGTTCGCGGGTTGTTCTTTGACGGACCGATTCTGTTCATCCTCAAGGCGTTCGGGCTCTTCTTTGTGCAGCTTTGGATTCGGTGGACACTGCCACGGGTCCGGATCGATCAGGTGTTGTACGCCTGTGTTCAGGTGTTGTTGCCGCTGACGATGATCGTGCTCTTGGGCAACACGCTGTGGATCCTTGGCATCGAGCACCTGCAGATTGGGTGGCTGGGTGCGATTGACACCGTGTTGCACTGGGTCCTCGTCCTGGTCGGTTACGCGGTGGCAGCGACGGTTCTCGGGTTGGCGGCATACGGTTTCGTGAACCGATGGCGTCTGGTTGGCAAGCTCGGCATCAAGTCGTTGCCTGGAGCTTAGAAACCGGCACTGTGGCACAGGCGTCTCGCCTGTGTTTCCACCGCCGAGACGGCGGTGCCACAGCAGATTCGACATGATTGTCGAGGCATTCTGAGATGGTCTCTTGAGTGTGCAGGCGTCCCGAGGGCGCGAGGCACGGGTGTTATGGAAGCGTTTGCGTTTTATTTCTTTGGCGGTATCGCGCTGATCAGCGCGGTCGCGATTTTGTTCTCGAAGAACATCATCCGGACCGCCATGTGCCTGTTGGGAACCTTGGTTGCTGTGGGATGTCTGTACTTCCTGCTGGACGCACGTTTCCTGGCGGTCATCCAGTTCATCGTGTACGTTGGCGGAACGCTAATCCTGATCGTATTCGGCGTGATGTTGACGACGAAATCGCCATGGGCGGTGTATACGCCGACGCGCGGCCAGGTTGTTTCGGCTTGCGTGGTGGCATTAGCGCTCGCGCTCGGCCTCAGCATGCTGCTTTTGCACGCGGATTGGCGGGTCGAGGAAGAAAACTTCACGGCGCCGTCTGTGGCGGTCATCGGCGAAACGTTGCTCACAGATTATCTCGTGCCGTTCGAGGTGGCCAGCGTGCTGTTGCTGGTCGTGATGATCGGCGCGGCGTACCTGGCTCGATCGGAGAAAACGGAAGAGTAACCGGTGTTGCCGATGTCATCGGCCTAACCGGAGATTCTGGAACAGGGCATCATGTTAGACATAGGTCTGCATCATTATC
>CAZTAR010000454.1:0-3594 GCA_964611695.1 uncultured Planctomycetaceae bacterium
CCTGTGCTGTTTCAGGGCTACCTCGGTATAACGCTGCGTCGATTGGAAAATTGCGGTTTTGCCGCGGAATAAATTTAGCATCGGAGAAAAGTTTTAAGACGTTTGCTAACAGCTAACAGGTCTTAGCTTTTTGTTGGAAGCGGTTATCTGTTAGCTTGGTGATGGCGTGAACTCAATGGCGCAACAGGTTACGCAGTTTTGAGCCTCTTTCGTGACCGCCTGGTGGTAGTGGAGGAAGTGCGGGGCGGCTCGGTTTTGCAGGGCTCTCGCGAGGGTGTAGATGCTGCCGGCGCCGCAGATGTGCGTCGCATTTTGAGTGGCGGCGATAGAAGCTCGGAAGGATTCCGGGCCTGTGTCGACGAGTTGGTCGATCGCCTGTCGGTCGGTGGCTTCGACGGCGTGGAGGGTGTCGGCGTTCAGTTCACGATCATCTCCGAAGAATCGCCCAACGTGGCTTAGGTCCGCGCCGGCGATTATGCACGTCGACGTCGTGTCCGCCTCGATCTCTTCTCGCAACGCGGCGGCGAAGGTGTCAAGATCGACGCCGTTACCATCGAAGGGCCTAGTTCCGGTTGGCCCGCAGGGGTCTGGACAAAGGAATGGGGCGATGGTGAATTCTCGGTTTGCCAAGAGGTGACGCAAGAGGAGGACCTGTAATTCGATTGAGTGTTCGCGTGCGTGGTCGTATTCGTGTTCGCAAAGGTCGGCGTCGCAACGTTCATCCAGCCTTTGCATGAAGGTGACATCCGTCGGCACGTGACCCCACGGCGTTTCGAAGGCTTGTCGGGTGCCGGCGACGGATGGGGAAAGTCCGAAGTGGTTTGTTCCTAAGATGACGAATCTCGTCGCATCTGTGCGATCTGCGAGACCTTGGTAGGCTGGCGCGTAGCAAGGGGCGCCGCGGGCGAAGTCCAGGTGGGGGGCGATGATGCCGAGGATGCGACCCGGAGAGAGGTTTTCGCGTTTCGTGCTTGCGAGCATGGCATCGAAGTATTCCGGAAGGCAATCGACCGGCGCGCCGAGAGATGTCTTGTCGCGGAGAGGTCTGGCGGGGGCTTCGCGGTATTGGCGGGTGAGTTCAGCGAGGCGAGCGTCGAATGCGGGGCTTTCGAGGAAAAGGGCCTCATCGAGTTGGCGAATGATCATGTCGAGCTCTTTGGAGAAGAGCATGTGTCCGCAGCTTCGCATGAATTCGGCCTGGATGTCGACGTGCGTCCGATGGCCGTTCATGAGAGAGAGGACAAAGATGGCGTCTTGGGAAAGGGTGAGGCCGTTCGGTGCGATTCCGGCGGGGTCTGTCATGTCGTAGGCGCCTTGCCGGACGCGCGAGGGTTGGATGTCAACGTGACGCAGGAGGGGCTGTTTGATTGGGTTTGACATGGGTTTGATTGTAGCGAGGGGGAGTGTTGGTCGGCAACTGTGGATGGAGGTTGCGGAATGTAGCTGTATGCACTGGCGGGCAAGCCGCCAGTGGCACCCTTGCGTGTTGTTATGAACACGGGTCAACGAGTTGACCCATGCCACCCCGGTTTTGTGAACATGTGTCAACGAACTGAACCATGCCCTTCGGGTTTCTTGCGAGCGGGTACTGCGGGGACTGGGTGTTTAGTCGGCCTTCAACATGCGCCGGAGGACCATGTGCAGGATGCCTCCGTTTCGGTAGTAGTCAATCTCCACTGGGGTGTCGATGCGCACGATGACGCGGAATGTGGTTTCGGTTCCGTCGGGCTTCTTGGCGCGGACCGTTGTTTCCTGGAGCGGCTTCAGGTCGTCCGAGATTCCGTCGATGGTGAAAACTTCTTCGCCGGTAAGGCCGAGGGATTCGCGGTTTTCGCCTGGGAGGAACTGGAGCGGGAGGACGCCCATGCCGACCAGGTTGCTGCGATGAATGCGCTCGAAACTGACGGTGAGTACCGCCTTGATGCCAAGGAGCATGGTGCCTTTGGCGGCCCAGTCGCGTGAGGAGCCGGTCCCGTATTCTGCGCAGGCGAGGACGATGAGCGGGGTGCCATCTTGTTTGTATTTTTCCGCCGCCTCGTGAATGCTCATGATCTCATTGGTGGGGAGGTGGCGCGTGATGCCGCCTTCGGTGTCGGGGGCGAGGAGGTTGCGGAGGCGGATGTTGGCGAAGGTGCCGCGCGTCATGATGCGGTCGTTGCCACGCCGGGAGCCGAAGCTGTTGAAGTCTTTGGGCTGGACGCCGCTCTTCTTCAAGAAGAGGCCAGCAGGGCCGTCGGGTGGGATCGCGCCTGCGGGTGAGATGTGGTCGGTGGTGACGGAGTCGCCGACCATGACGAGGACGCGGGCGTCGGCGATGGGGCGGATCGGCTTCGGCTCGGGGCTGAGGTCCACAAAGAAGGGCGGCTCCTGGATGTAGGTGCTGTCTTCCTTCCATTCGTAGACGCCGCCTGTGCCGGCTTCGATTTTGTTCCACTTGTCATTGCCGTCGGTGACGTTGGCGTATCGTTTGGCGAACATCTCGGGCGTGACGGTTTGTGAGACGGCGTCGGCGACTTCCTTTTGTGAGGGCCAGATGTCGCGGAGATAGACGGGCTTGCCGCTCGCGTCCGTGCCGAGGGGCTCGGTGGCGAAATCGTGATCGGCTCGACCGGCGATGGCGTATGCGACGACCAACGGGGGCGAGGCGAGGTAGTTCGCCTTGACGACCGGGCTGATGCGGCCCTCGAAGTTCCGATTGCCGCTGAGCACCGCGGCGGCGACGAGGTTGCCGTCCGTGACGGCCTTCGCGACAGGCTCGGGGATGGGCCCGCTGTTGCCGATGCAGGTCATGCAGCCGTAGCCGACGGTGTGGAAACCGAGCTTATCCAGGAAGGGCGAAAGGCCGGCGGCGTCGAGGTAGTCCGTCACGACGCGCGAGCCGGGCGAGAGGCTGGTCTTGACGTACGGCTTGACGGTGAGACCCTTCTCGACGGCCTTCTTCGCAAGCAGGCCGGCGGCGATCATGACCGAAGGATTGCTCGTGTTGGTGCAGCTCGTGATGGCGGCGATGATGACCGCGCCGTGGCCGATCTCCGTGGAAGCGCCATCCAGCTTGACGGGCGCCTTCCGGCCGAGATCGCCCTCGCCCAGGGCGAATCCCCGCTCTTTCACCGGGCCGATCAGTGACGCTTTGAATGCGGACTTCATGTCGGCGAGCCGGATGCGATCCTGCGGGCGCTTGGGACCGGCAAGACTGGGCTCGACGGAGCCAAGATCGAGCGAGAGCGTATCGGTGAACTCGGGCGCTGGCGCGGCGTCGGTGCGGAAGAGGCCCTGCTCCTTCGTGTAGCGTTCGACGAGATCGACCTCGTCGGCGGTGCGACCTGTGCGGCGGAGGAAGTCGAGCGTCTCATCATCGACGGGGAAGAAGCCCATCGTCGCGCCGTACTCCGGCCCCATGTTGGCCAGCGTGGCCCGATCCGGCAGGCTGAGCCTGCTGATGCCCTCTCCGTAGAACTCGACGAACTTGCCCACGACGCCTTTGGCACGCAGCATCTGAACGACCGTGAGCACGAGGTCCGTGGCGGTCGCGCCCTCCGTCAGCGTGCGACTGAGCCGGAAGCCGTCGACCTCGGGCGTGAGCTTGTTGACCGG
>CAZTAR010000455.1:0-3589 GCA_964611695.1 uncultured Planctomycetaceae bacterium
CAACGGGCTTTCATAGAAGAGCCGCGCGCGTCAGCAAGCGGTCAGCGTTCGACCTGGTAGGGAGCGAGCAAACTGGTGATCCCCGGAGGCCAAGAGAGAACGACGAGAAACATGGGGCGGTTCACCGCTCGGTGACGCCGGCCACAAGGGGCCGACGCGACACTGCGATACCGCCAATACTGACGAAAACCCGAAACGCCTGGGCTGGAAACGGCACTAGCGGCCGAGCGGCAAGCGATCGTCGGAATCACCGAGAAGGATCTCCGTGGCCGATCAGACCCCAAACCGACACCGAAATCTAAACGACATCCTGATCTCCGCCATCATCCCGTCCTACAACTCCGCGGAGATGCTAACGGACGCCATCGCCTCCGTCCTCGCCCAAACCCGACCGCCCGATGAGATCATCGTGGTCGACGACGGCAGTGAGGATGGGACTGCCGAAGTCTGCGCGCGATTGGGTACGGACATCCACTACATCCACCAGGACAACGCCGGAGCCTCCGCCGCCCGCAACACCGGCATCGAGGCCGCCGGCGGGGATTGGCTCGCCTTCCTCGATGCCGACGACCTCTGGGACCCGAAAAAACTAGAGCTGCAAATCACCGCGCTGGAGGAAAACCCCGAGGCCGACTTCGCGGTGACGGCCGCGCTAGCCTGGTCCGCCGATACGCAGTCGTACCACCAATACAGGTACGACGGTCCCCTCGACCCGGACGTGATGCGGCGTCAACTTCTCGTTCGCAACATCCTCTCCGGTCTCTGCTCGTCACTCCTCATCCGTCGCGACACGATTGAGGATGTCGGTGGTTTCGCCTCCGGCAAAGCCTGCGAGGATCGCCGTCTCGCGATCGCCCTGCTGGAAAAATACCGCGCCGTCCTGGTCGATGTCCCCCTCATTCGCCAACGACCAGGCCCGGCCCACTTCACGAATCCGGAGCGCCACCGATTCGAGATGCTCTCGCTCATCTCAGACCACGACGAACTCTTCAGCCAATTGGATCCCACAGGGCGACTCAAAAGACATGCCAGAGCCAGAATGTACGAGCGTTCCGGCATGCACTATCTGGAAAACGGCGACCTCCCCACCGCCGCCCGCGACCTCCGCCAGGCAGCCAAACTCTGGCCCTTGATGCCCAACCCCTGGAAAGTCCTGCTCAACGCCTACCTCGGACGCATCAAGCGCCCCGCACCGGCGGAAAACGCAGGTTCCGTATAAACCAACCTTTGAATGATGGGATGAGATTGGATGCGACACTAGTCCCACAAGGTCCGCTCGCCTATAATCCGCCCATTGACCCGAAGGGTGCGTCTTGAACCACCACCCGCGCTCAATGTGACGGAGAGACTGTAGGGTGCGTCTTAACGCGACATTCTCTCAAAAACAAAGAATCCTGAAATGCAACGGAGAACCCCATGGCTGACGCCCCGAATGCGGACTGGAAAGCGGATGTAGCAAAGATCATCGAAGAACGGATACGCCCCGCCCTGCAAGGCGACGGCGGCGACATTCAACTCGTCGGCGTAAGTGACGATGGTGTTGTCACCGTCAAGCTCCAAGGCGCATGCGTCGGCTGCCCCGGAGCCCAGATGACCCTCAAGATGGGCGTCGAGCGAAATCTCAAGGAAGCCATCCCCCAGGTGAAAGAAGTCCTCACCGCCGAATGCTGTTAGGGCATCGCCGCTCCTGCGCGTAGCGTCGGCCCCCCGTGGCCGACGAGAAACACGGAACGTTCTCTCTTCGCGTACGTCGGCCACAGGGGGCCGGGCCCTACCCGCGCGGTTCCGTGTGCCCGTGCATCAGCCTCACTCGTCCAGGTTCTGGCGGGAAAACAAAGCCGCGAAAGCCCGTTGACTGCAAAAGCCACTTCGGTTAGCTTTCGTGTTGGCCGAGTCTGTATGGACTATTTAACGCAAGAATACCGGGAAACCCGGGAGTACTGTATGTATAGCGTGTTCGCCAACAAGAAGTTGATAGTGCGTTGGGGCCAATCCGCACCCATCTGCATTACCAATCTGATTAGGGAGGCTTCCTAAGGCAACGCGCGTGCGACCCAATGCAAACAAGCGATTGCCCTGGAAGCCGAGGTTTCCAGGGTTTTTTGTTTTTGTGCCTATTTGCATTGAAGTGAAACGTCCCAATGTCACAATCACACATACATCTTGAATCGGGCCGGACGATCGCACCCCTCCCCTTGCCCCCCCTCAAACAGGAGGCAGGCAAACTCCTCCTCCTCGCCGCGCCCATGATCCTTACGATGGTCTCGCGAATGCTCATGGGCTTCATCGACTTCGCGATGGTCTCCCGCCTGGGCACGGAAGCGACCGCCGCCATCAGCCCATCCACCATCTTCGTGTTTACAGTCATCTGCTTCGGGATGGGCGGCGCGACCAGCATCCAGACCTTCGCCGCCCAATCCGTCGGCAGAGGCCGCCATCGCGATGCCGCCCAATACGCTTGGCAAGGGTTTCACCTCGCGATCCTCTTTACGTTGTTTTCGATCCCGGCAGGGCTCCTGAGCGTCCCTTTCTGGAAGATCATCGGCCATGCCGCGCCGGTTCAGGCACTCGAAGTCGCCTACTGTCAAACGGCCTTCTGGTCCATGGGCCCCGCAATCCTCTGTGCAAGCCTCGACGGATTCTTCAACGGCATCCAGAAGCCATCAGTCGGCCTGATCTCGGTCCTCGTCTCCCTCGTCTTCAACGTCATCGCAAACTACTGCCTCATCTACGGGAACTTCGGATTCCCGGCACTAGGCATCCAAGGCGCGGCAATTGCCACCGTGATTGCCTGGAGCGTGCGAGCGGGAATGCTCACCATGGTCTTTCTCTCGCGAGAGTTCCACAGAGTGTACGGAACGCGCATCTCGGCACAGTTGGATCGCGACAAAATGAAGGACATCCTGCGCGTCGGCGGTCCGATCGCCGTCCAATGGGTCCTCGACATCGGCGCATGGTTCGTCTTCCTCACTCTCCTCATGGGAAAATTCGGCACCTCCTCCATGGCCGCCGCCAATATCGGCTTGCAGTACATGCACCTCTCTTTCATGCCGGCAATCGGGCTCGGCATGGCACTCTGTTCCCTCGTCGGCCATGCCATCGGCGAAGGTAATCCCGACCTCGCAGCGCGCCGCGTCAAAACCGGAATGCTCATCACCGGCGCCTACATGGGTCTTATCGGCCTCTTCCTCTTCGTGGCGAGGACGGAGTTGACAGGCCTGATGTCCGAAGACCCCGAAGTCATTCGACTCGGCGCAGGCGTCCTCATCTGGGCAGCCATCTTCCAGATTTTCGACGCCGCCCAGATCACCTACGTCAATGCGCTCCGTGGCGCAGGCGATACCAAAGGACCGGCAATCCTCGTCGCGGGCCACTGCTGGGTCGTTTTCATCGCAGGCGGCTACGCCGTCGCCCACTGGTTCCCCCATTGGGATGTCCACGGCCCCTGGATGATGTGCACGCTCTACATTATCCTGTTGGGTTTGGCCCTCTGGCGGCGGTGGAGCAAAGGACAGTGGCGAAAGATAGACCTGTTCAGAGAAACTATGAGCGTGCTCCCTGGCGTGGGATAATTGGCCCATTGTTTTTC
>CAZTAR010000456.1:0-3588 GCA_964611695.1 uncultured Planctomycetaceae bacterium
TTTCGCACAGATCGCAGCCCTTTTCTACCCCCACCTGGTGAGAAATGCGGGTTAGGTGCGTGACAGGGGAAATCGAGCAATCCCGTGTGGATGGCAGGCGAGAACTGTTGCTTGATGAAGTGGTTACGTGCGCCGAGCAGGCCCGGCGGCCCCCCAGAGGACGGCTCAGTCGAAGTCGACGAGCCCCTCGCGGACCGCGAACAGTGCCAGTTCAGTACGGTCGTGGATGTCGAGCTTCTTCATGATCGCCGCGCGGTGCGTGTCAATGGTCTTGACGCTGCGGTTGAGCGCCTTTGCAATCTGATCGCGCGGCAACCCGCGACCGATCATTCGTAGCACTTGAGTCTCGGCGGACGTCAACGAACTGAGCTTGGACGAGCGAGGCGATTTCGTGGCCCGGCCAGCGGAAGTCTGCACACGCACGCGCTGTTGTACGCGCGGACTGAACACGTACTTGCCGTCTGCCACCCGCTTGATGGCGTCAACGACGTCCTCGATGTCATCACCCTTGTACAAATAGCCCCATGCACCTGCCCGAAACGCCGCGTCCAGATAGTGGTCGCGGATATGGGCGCTGAGAAATACCGTCTTGGCGTCTGGGCAGGATCGCTGCAAACCGGCCGCAGCGACGAACGGGTCCGGCCCCGGCAACGCTACGTCAAGCAACACGACATCCGGGTGGTGTCGCTTGACTTCGGAGACGAGGTTCTCGGCCGAGTTGAGCTCGGCAACGAGCTCCAGCCGTGGCTCGGATTTGAATCGCGCGCGGATACCCGCGGCCAAAAGCGGATGGTCATCGACCAACAAGACCCGGATCGGACGCTCTTCCATCACAGACGCTCACTCCTTGACCGACATCGCCTCAGACAGGGCCGCGCGCATGGCGCCCAAGCCCCCCTCGCGATTGACGAAATAGGCTCCCAGCAACCTCCACTCCTCGGTTCCCTTGCCGACAAGCACAATTCGACAATCTGGGTTTGTGAGGTGTAGATCCTGGGCCGCCGACAACGCGCCTGCGCTCGGTTCGGTCACCCATAGGGACACAGCACCGGGCTTACCGTTTGGCGCAGCCTGAAGCGAGAAACCGGCCGACGACAGCAACTCCTCGAAGCAAGCCTTGAACCGCAGGTCTTGGACTGTGACCGCAGCGGTCGCCGGGCCACCACATTCGACAGCGCGCGCAGCAGCGCCAACAGATGCAACCGGAAGGTTAAGCACTACCTTCGTCCCGGATTTCGGTTTGGATTCAATCTCGATGCTGCCGCCCACGGACCGTACGATGCCATGGACGAGGCAGAGCCCGAGGCCCGTGCCGCGTCCGCGCCGTTTCGTCGTAAAGAACGGATCCAGCGCGCGGCGCCGCACGTCAACCGACATTCCGCAACCGTTGTCGCGCACGCCAAGTTGTACGAACTTACGATCATCCCCCACGACCGCCCAGAGGCAAACCGTGCCGGAGTCCGTGATGGCATCGCGCGCGTTGATCAGCAGGTTGAGAACCGCCTGTGTCAGGCGGTGCGAGGAGACGCTGACGGCCGGCAGATCCTCGGGCAAGTCGACGCGGAACTCAATGGCATTCGGGACGGCATGCTCCAGAAGTGCCTTGACCTGGATCCACCAGGTGCTAATGCTCGTGACGCCACGCGAGTCTTCCTGACGTTCTGGATCCTGCGCGAACAGCCGGAGATGCTCATTCAGTTGCCGGAGATACTCAGCTGCTTGGCCGATGGCCTTCACATGCGTTTGCGCGCCATCGTCCAGGTGGGCAGAAGAAGCCAGTGCTGCCAGGTGCCCGTGGATTGGGAGCAACAGGTGGTTCAGATCGTGCCCTAACCCAGCAACCAGTGTTCCCATGAAGGCCATCCGCTCGCTCTTTCGCAACGCGTCGTGTGTGGACTCGAGTTCGGCGGTGCGCCTTGCGATCGTGTCCTCCAGCTCGGCCTCTCGCGATTCCCACCACCGACCGCGCTGCCGCTCGGCGGTCACGTCGTGCAGCAAAAAAACCCAGCGCTCCGACCGACCGCGGCTGAGCGGGAACGCATGCAACTCATACTCACGGTCAGCCACGGGACGCAAATCTGGAATGGTCGCCGGTTCGCCGAACCGGAACAGGTCATGGAGATGGTCGCGCAGTGAGCCGTTTATATCTGGTGCGAGGAAGGGAATTAGGTCCTGCCCAATCAGTGTTTCCGGCTCAGAACCGGTCAGTTCTCGCGAGGCGGGATTGGCATAGAGGATTCGGAGTTGCCCCGAATCGCCCTCCGATTCGGGTTGCGCCTCACAAATGAACAAGGGAGCGCCCACGCTCTCAATGGCCGTCCGGATCAGATCAGTGGCCGCGCAATGCCCACCAGCCGCTGACCCCGAGGGCAGCGGCTGGCGCGGCCCACCGCGCCACGGCGTACGGTGATGGTTTGGAGATGAATCCACTTGAACCGTGCCTTAGGTTCGTTCGGGGCCTCAGCAGCTGGGACAGCCTCAGCCAACTGCTCCGAAATCGGCTCCCGCGATGCGATGCCGAACATCCCTGACGTGACCGGTGCAGTGAGCATGCGCGCCGATACGCTCCGTCATCGGTCAGAGAACGATTTGAGCACATTTGTGCAAAGTGTCTCTCCGACAAACTCAACCAAAAACGGCGATAGCGACGGTGAAGCCGCTGCTCAACTGCTTTCGGCCACCTAGGCGGAGAATATCGGAGAGGGGGGGATTCGAACCCCCGGTACGGTCACCCGCACACCGCATTTCGAATGCGGCTCCTTCAGCCACTCGGACACCTCTCCAGCTCGATCTGATATCGCCCCTCACGAAGACCCATCCCATGGGGTGCTCAAGCCTCAGACCGGAACGACGTATTACACCACGGACAGCCAGTACGAGCAAGCCCACTCAATGAATAGATCCTCCGAAGATTGGCATTCGAACCCAGGCTTGCTCGGTTTCCCAGTGGGTATCGCACCGGCAGCGTGCTCGGGCGTTTTGTCAATGTGGAGGTCCGCACGCCCAGGAAATCACGGGTAGGGGAAACAACGAACAGAAGAAACAGCGAACAAGGAAAACCGCGAACCGGAGAAAACGCGTGCCGTGCTATCAAGCCTTCTGAAGCATCTCAGCCGCATCGGATCGAGGCTCGCCGCGTTCGTTATCCCAATAGGGTGACAAATGCCGGAGGTTCGCCACAATCTGCGGGAAAACCTCGGCGATGCGATCCACATCCTCGCCGGTGTTATATCGGCTGAAGCTGAAGCGGATGGAGCCGTGGACCGCTGTGAAAGGAACGTGCATCGCCCGCAAGACGTGCGAGGGTTCGAGCGAGCCGGAGGTACAGGCAGAACCGCTCGATGCGCAAATGCCGTGGCTGCTCAACTGGTAGAGCATGCCCTCGCCTTCAATGTAATGACTCGAAAGATTCAGCGTGTTCGCCAATCGCGGAGCGTTTTTGCCGTTGACCTGGGTATGAGGAATCGCGCTGACGAGTGCCGACTCCAGCCGATCGCGGAGGCTGCGTATCCTCACCTCATCCTCATCGTGGGTGACGGCTGCCAGTCGCACGGCGCGACGGTGGGGGGGCGGAAGGTCGGCACGTTC
>CAZTAR010000457.1:0-3584 GCA_964611695.1 uncultured Planctomycetaceae bacterium
AGCAGCTTGACGCCTTCGACCGCCTCGATCTGGTCGGTGATCTGCTTGATGAGAGAGAGGTCGTTGCCTTCGCTGAAGTTCGGCACACATTCGATCAGTTGGTTGCTCATGTCCTTGCCTTCTTTGTGTGTGTATATCTAGAGCAGGATAACTTCTATCGTAGCGGCCGACGCCCCTGTCGGCCGTCAAAAGTAATTGGTATTCGTCGTCCGACACGGGGGTCGGACGGTACACGATTGCTCAAGTTGCTCGATTCTCGTGGACAATTTTTCCCCGTTTTATCACCTTGCGTACAGGGTTGACGCCGATGCGGTAGGCCCATTGGTTGACGTTGGGTATATCGAGGATGAGCAGGTCGGCTTGATGCCCTATCGCGATCGCGCCGAGGGTATCCGCCCGATCGAGCGCGGCGGCGGCATTGGCCGTGGAGGCGACGAGCGATTCCATCGGCGTCATCCGCAACATCATTGCCGCGATCGACATGATCAGCGGAAGGGATTCGATCGTACAGGAGCCGGGATTGCAGTCCGTTGCCAGCGCGACCGGCAGGCCGGCGTTGATCAGCTTGCGCGCCGGGGCCGGTTTTGAACCGAGGAAGAACGAACAGCCTGGCAAGAGGACGGGGATCGTGTCGGACTGCTTCAGGGCGGTGATCGTGTCGTCGTCAACGTATTCGAGATGATCGGCCGATACCGCGCCGAGTTCGATGCCGAGCATTGTCGCGCCGCTGTTGGTGATCTGCTCCGAGTGTATCTTGGGCTTCAGGCCGCAAGCTTTGCAGGCGGTCAGGAAACGGCGCGACTGCTCGACGTCAAACGCCCCACGTTCACAGAAGACGTCCGCGAACTCCGCCAGTTCCTCGTCGTGGATACGTTGCAGCAGTGACGCCGAGGAGATCATCTCGACGTAGTCATCAGCCCGGCCGTCGTACTCCGGAGGGATCGTATGAGCGCCGAGGAATGTGGGCACCAGGTCGATGGCCATTTCGTCGTTAAGCCGTTTGATCGCCTGGAGTGTCTTGATTTCGTTTTCCGGATCGAGGCCGTAGCCGGATTTGGCTTCGACCGTTGTCGTTCCGGTGGCGAGCATTCGCTGCAAGCGCGGGCGAGATTCTTGGACGAGATCGTCCACCGACGCCTCTCGAAGGGCCCGGACGGAGTTTTTGATCCCGCCGCCCGCTTCGAGTATCTCGATGTAGCTGGCGCCCGCGATTCGCCGGACGAATTCGTCCTCACGGCAGCCGACATGGACGACGTGGGTATGGCAATCGACGAGGCCTGGCACGACCGTTCCACCGCCGGCGTCGATGATGGTGATTTCGCTCTGGGTGTCCGGCGATTCGTTTTGGGGGCCGAACCACGCGATCTTACCGTCGTCGATGAGAAGTGATGCCTCGGTCAGAAGGGGCGGTGCGGTGAAACACTTTCCGGCCACTGGTCCTGGCGGCACTGCGACGAGTTGCCCAATGTTGTCGATGCGTGTTTTCATGGTTGGTTTGAAACGATTCGTCGCGACCGACGCCGCTGTCGGCTGCGGGAGATCATTGGTGTTCCTCGTCGGCCACGGGGGGCCGACGCTACGGCCCTCTTTACACTGCTCTTGCATGCCCGCGTATCGGCGGACGCTACGGCACCTCCAGGGTTTTTTCGAAGACGATCAGGTTGTCGGAGCGGTCTGCATCCCAGCGAAGCCCGATGATGTTGAACCCCATGGCGATCGCAAGGTGCAGGATGGGACGGTGCGCGTTGTGACACTCCATACGAATGTACTGGTAGCCGTGCTCCGAGGCCCAGGCGGCCTGGGCTTCGTGAATGGCCGTGGCGATGCCTCGTCGGCGACAGTCGGGATGTACCCCGGTGAGCCATGAGAAGAAGGCGTTGGGTTTGAGTTCGAAGCCTGTCGCGAACCCGACTGGGCGCCCGTCCAAGGTGGCGAGAAGCATCAGAGGATTGTGACGGCCGATGAATCGGCGATTGAAGAAGGCGACGTCATGTGGTGGGCGGAATATCTCGTTGTAGAGATCGGCAATGACCGGCAGTTCTTCTTTTTCCACGATGACAACTTGAATGTCCGTCACGATTGTTGGCTCCTTCGGTGGACTGAACCGGGCCTGATTCGGGCTGCGAACGTTCTTCACGGATGCGCTCGAATGCGCCGCGACGCGTATGATAACATGTTGTGGAGAGAAGCTCACGCCGTGAGATCAAATCCGCGAGCGAGAGGAAGCGGTCAACATTCGACCTTGGTGGAGATGAGCAATCCGGTTTACCCTGTCTGCCACGAGGGGGCGACGCAACCGGTACCGACAGGCACGAAGGCCCGGCGCGACCGACAGCCTTGAGGGGCTGACGCTACCAGCCGATTCGGGGGGGTGGACGCAACCGGCGCCGATGCGGGGGCCTGGGGCTACGATCCTTTCTTGAGGTCCAGACACAGCACCTTGTCCATGTTCCGGACATAGAGTTTTCCTCCGGACAATACAGGCACGACCCAGCATCTGCCGTCGAGCACTTTTGCCTTGGCCGAGGGGCTATAATCGGCGGGATCGGCCTTTGCGATCTCAAGCATTCCACGCTCCGTGAGTAGAATCAGATTACCATCCGCCACCAAGACCGTCCCGTGCTTTCCCCGCCGTTTGCGCCAATCGCGTTTGCCCGTGCGGAAGTCGACGCAGGACAGACATTTCTGGTCGTTGCTGTAAAGTTTGCCTTGATAGAGGACCGGCGTTTGGAACTTGTTCATCAGCACCTTACTTCGCCAGACTTCGGCGGCCGAAAGTGCGGAAGACGAATCCGTGCCCAACTTGAACAGCGCGCAACCTGTTTCGTAGCCGGACGAAAGGAAGAGGTGCCCGTCATGAAAGATGGGCGTCGCGGCGTTGACATTCCAGTCTGTTTCCCACGGCATGCTCAGAACCAACTTGCCCGTTCCGAGATCCGCGATGAGGAGATGGGTTGCCATGAAGCCACACACATATTTCTTTCCCTTGAACGTGAAGGGGTATGGCGTGGCGTATCCAGCGGCCGTATCACCGCACGTCCACACGGCCTTGCCGTTCTTCTTGTCCAAGGCGCACAGCGCACCGTCAGATTCTCCCGGCGAAATGATGGCCAGGTTATCTTGGATGAGGACTGAACCGCTGTACCCCCATTGGGGCGGATGATTGAACTGGTGCGACCAGACCTCGTCACCGGATTCTGAATCGACGCAGGCAAGCTTTCCTTGAGCGCCGAGAATGTAGACCCGATTCCCATCGACCGTGGGAGTTGCTCGTACGCCGCTGCCCTGCGAATCGTCATAGGCTGGCGCGAAGGGGCGTTTCCAGATGTCTTTGCCCGTCTTCGCGTCGAGGCAGAACAGGACTTGCTTGCCATCTTGCGTGCCGCACGTGAAGACCTTGTTGCCCACGCAGGCAAATGAGCTGTATGCGGAACCGATCTCTCGTTGCCACAGGATCTTGGGGCCGGAGTCGTCCCACGTTGTTCGCAGGTTCATCTCGCCGCTAATCCCGTCGTAGTTGGGCCCTCGCCAGTGCGGCCAGTCGGCGGCGGTAGCGGCTGTCAAATACAGAACAGTGGCCACCT
>CAZTAR010000458.1:0-3566 GCA_964611695.1 uncultured Planctomycetaceae bacterium
GAATACCCCAAGACTATGCCAAGCCCAATGTGGCACCGCCGTCTCGGCGGTGGAACCACAGGCGAGACGCCTGTGCCACAATTCTGAGATAGTTTCTTAGCTATTAGCGGTTAGTTTTTTGTGCGTTGGGTGCTTGTTGGGTTTTACCTTCCGGCGTACATCGACTTGTAATAGGATTGGTATTCGCCCGATACGACGTGGTCTAGCCATTCTCCGTTTTCAATGTACCACTGGATCGTCGCGGCGAGGCCGGCTTCGAACTTGACGGAGGGTTCCCAGTCCAGTTCGTCGCGCAGGCGGGAGGCGTCGATCGCGTAGCGTTGGTCGTGACCGGGTCGGTCCTTTACGAATTGGATGAGGCTTTCCGGTTTGCCGAGGTGTGCGAGAATCGCCCTGACCACGTCGAGATTCGTGCGTTCGCTATTGCCACCGATGTTATACACGCGCCCGACGCGGCCTTTCGTCATGACCGTCCAGAGGGCTCGACAGTGGTCCCCAACGTACAGCCAGTCGCGGATATTCAAACCGTCACCGTAGACCGGCAGCGGCTTGTCATGCCTGGCGTTGTTGATCATGAGCGGGATCATCTTTTCCGGGAACTGGTACGGGCCGTAGTTGTTCGAGCAGCGGGTGATCAAGGTCGGCAGGCCGTAAGTGGTGTGGAAGGCCGAGACGAGGTGGTCGGCGGCGGCCTTCGACGCGCTGTAGGGCGAGTGCGGGTCGAGGGGCGTATCTTCGGTGAAGAAGCCTGTGGGTCCGAGGGAGCCGTAGACTTCGTCAGTGCCGACCTGGAGGAACCGTAAGTCGCCGCAGGCCCTTGCGACTTGGAGGAGGCTCAGCGTGCCGGTGACGTTGGTGCTGATGAACTCGCCGGGCCCGGTGATGGATCGGTCGACATGGCTTTCGGCGGCGAAGTGGATGATGGCGTCCACGCCGTGGCGTCGGCAGGTGTCGACGACCTGATCCGTGTCACGGATGTCCATCTTCTCGAAAGCGTATCGGGGGTTATCCGAAGCGGCGGCGAGATTCTCCAGGTTGCCGGCGTAGGTCAGGCAGTCGAGATTGACGACGCGCGTTTCGATGTTGCGCCCCAGGAGAAACTGCACGAAGTTCGCGCCGATGAAACCGGCGCCGCCCGTGACGAGAACCGCCTTCGGCAAGACCGCGGGATCGCCCATGTTATTGCCCTTTCTCGACGAGGCCCTGT
This sequence comes from uncultured Planctomycetaceae bacterium, assembly GCA_964611695.1. Lineage (GTDB taxonomy): Bacteria > Planctomycetota > Phycisphaerae > UBA1845 > UTPLA1 > CAZTAR01. The sequence goes on from CAZTAR010000458.1 coordinate 1,208, forward strand.
ACTCGATTGAGCGACTCAAACGTGCCTGCGTCGCTCCACCAGCCTGTCATCGTGCCGTAGGTTAGCTGGCCGCGAAGGAGGTAGGTGTTGTTGACGTCGGTGATTTCCATCTCGCCCCGGCCGGACGGCTTTTGCATTCGGATGATGTCGAAGACCTTGTCGTCGTAGAAATAGACGCCGGTGACGGCATAATGGCTCTTCGGTTTTTTGGGCTTCTCCTCGATGCCGATCACCTGGCCGTCCTTGACCTCCGCGACGCCGAATCGTTCGGGGTCCGGCACCTCTTTCAGCAACACGCGTGCGCCGGCTGTTTGGACGCGATACTGCTCGACGTCATTCGAGAGGGCATCTTCGAAGATGTTGTCGCCGAGGATGACGGCCAGTCGCGAGCCGGCGGCAAAGTTCTCCGCCAAGGCCAGGGCCTGCGCGATTCCGCCGGCCTCGTCCTGGACTTTGTAGGTGAACCGCACGCCGAAGTCCTTGCCCGACCCAAGCAGGCTGACGACGTCGCCCATATGCTCGACGCCGGTCACGATGAGGATCTCCTCGATGCCGGCGCCGGCGAGTTTCTCCACCGGATGATAGATCATCGGCTTCCGCCCGACGGGGAGGAGGTGCTTGTTTGTCACCTTGGTGAGCGGCATGAGCCGCGAGCCAGTTCCACCGGCTAGTACGACGCCTTTCATGGGGTCTCCTCCTCTCCAGAACTGCGCCAGATTGTGGCAGTCGCATTCAGGCCAAGTGCATCTTGGTCGTCTGCGAAATAGGCTATCTTACCTTTGTCCTTCTGTTCTTTGGCGTGCTTCTTTGCGCGGGCGGATGCGTCGAGGGCTTGTTGCTCGGTGAGGTAGGAGTCTGGCTTAATCTCGCAAACACCAATCGAGACCGTTACTCGCTCATCACCTACGCCCTGGTACTTCATCCTGGAAAGAGCCTCCTGAAAGCCATTGAGACGGTGGCTTGCCTCCTCGGCATGGGCATTTGGAATGAGACACAGATACTCGTCCCCACCTTGGCGGTAAGCATATCCCCAGGGGTAGATGTGCGCTTCCAGTGCCATCATGAACTGAGGCAGCATCGACCGGTCCACCACTGGTTCGGTGTGAGCCTCGTTGAACCTCTTGAAGTTGTCAATATCGATGAAGGCCACGCATAGAGGTACGTCGCGAATGGCACACGACTCACGATAGTATCGGAGGTCCTCCGCGAAACCCTGCGGCGAAAGGAGGATGCGGAATTTCTCGTCTAGGATGCGCTGCGGTTTCTTCAAACCGCCTGACTCGGCGGATAGCTTTTCAGCCTCGCTGAGCACGAAATAGTCACTGATTTTAGGAAACCGGTAGGCTTTCAACCCATGGAAATACGAGCACACCGAACGAGTGGCCTCGACCGGCTCATCTATCTTGGCATGGACTTCTATGTTGGCAGTCTTTCTGCGTCGCTGCTCGGCATCGCGCGAAATCTCTAGAAGATAGAATCTAAGGGCTCCGGCAATGATGATTGCGTCGGTGGATTCCGACTGCAGTGATTCGTGTCGCCGGATGAATTCGCGGGCCTCTTCGACGCGCTGCAGCGATCGATCGAGCTCAGACAAGGGAACACTGAGAATACTTCTGATCTTACCCCGCAGGTTCTCCAAATATGCTTTGATCCGATCGAGTGCGTAGATTACGTATGGCTTCTCCTCGCGTTTAAAATCGATCGGTGCTCTTGGGCGCATGCTTCGCATCTCCGAGATGGGCTAGCCGTCCTGGCGGCGCCATTCGTAGGGGATGTCGTTGTCGTGCGGCGCGGCGCGGTGTTCGTCCGGGTTCTTGTAGTTGTAGCACTCGGTGGTGACGTTTACGACGATGCACTCGATATCCGAGACGCACATCCAGCCGTGGTAGACGCCGGGGGGGATTCGTACGAGGGCGGGGCGGTGTTCGGTGAGGTAGATTTCGTTGACCTCGCCGGCGGTGGGAGAATCTTCACGGCCGTCAAAAAGGCCGAGCTTGATCGCGCCGCGGACGCAGTAGAAGTGGTCCGTCTGCAATCGGTGGTAGTGCCACGCCTTGACGATGCCGGGATAGGTCGTGGTAAAGTAGGTCTGGCCGAACTTTTCAAACCACGGGTCGTCGGCGCGGAGGATTTCGCCGAGCCGACCGCGCTCGTCCGGCAGCACTCGCGCCAGTCGGGCCGCGACGCCGTCGATGACCTGCTCGCGGCCACGGATCAGCAGTGCTTCTTCGGCCCACACGACCTTTAGCGGCGAAAGAGAAGACTTGTCCATTGCCATGTTGGAACCCACCTTAAACGGCATATAGTTGCTTGAAAGAGGCTCGGTTCACGGTAGATTGACCACTCTCCACTGTCAACC
>CAZTAR010000459.1:0-3554 GCA_964611695.1 uncultured Planctomycetaceae bacterium
TATCTGAGCGTCGCGCATCGCCACCGATGCCGGATTGCAACGCAAGGCTCCAGTTGTTTTCGCGGTAGGGTTCGGCATAACCTGGCATTCCAAAACGGCCGCATCAAGGCAGGGGAGCGCCTCGGTATTGCACAGTCAAACGTCGCCGGCAAATGACGAATGGCCACCTGGGCAGAAGTGATGCTTCACGGGCAAGATACCGATGACCGGTGAGAACGCCGCGAATGGTCTGTTGGGAGTTGCGAGATGAGCCAAACTGTCGAAGCACCGGGGGTCTTACTTGAGGCCGGCACCAATGAGCTGGAGATGTTGGTGTTTTCCGTGGGACCCACCCGCTACGGCGTGAACGTCGCCAAGGTGCGAGAGATCATCGGGAAGGTGAAGGTGATTAGCATCCCGATCTCCCACCCGGCAGTCGTGGGTGTTTTCAAGCTCCGCGAGTCGGTCATCCCACTCGTGGATCTGCAACTTTACTTCGAACCGGGCGCTGCCTCCGAAGCAAACCAGCGAGCCGTGATTCTGACCGAGTTCAACGACGTGCAGATGGGCTTCCTCGTGGACAGCGTCGACCGGATTTTCCGGATGAACTGGAACGAAGTTCAGCCCATGCCGATGGCGCAAACAACTAAAGACGTCGTGTTCACGTCGGTTTGCGAAGTTGAGGGTGGCTTGGTGTTGATGTTGGATTTCGAGAAGATTGTCTTCGAAATCCAGGGAAGGCAGGATGTGTTCCAGGTGGCCGAAGGAGAGGCGGGGTGCACGACAACCGCGCGGGAAGCTCAGCAGGTTCTCCTGGCAGAAGACTCCCTCACTATTCGGAAGGCCATCGAATCGAATCTGAAAAAAGCCGGCTTTGTTCATGTCACGTCAGCCTCCGATGGAGCAGAGGCGTGGGCCGCACTTGAGGCATCTTTGGCCGACAAAGAGAGCACACCCTTCTCACTGGTTGTGACGGACATCGAGATGCCCAACATGGACGGCCTGCATTTGTGCAAGCGTATCAAAGAGAACCGTCGGCTCGGGCATCTGCCGGTCGTCGTGTTCAGTTCACTCGTGAGCGATTCAAACCTCAAGAAATGCAAATCGGTCGGCGCCGACGCAGCCATCACGAAACCACAAATGGTCAAGCTCGTCGGCATCCTCGATGACCTGCTCGCAGCCGCGGGCTCGGGCCAGGCGGAGATGCTTCTCGCTGTCGACTGAGTCAGTCATTCCTATTCCCTGAAAGCGGAGTTGTCTTGAGCATTCTAGGCATGAGACGGCATCCTCCGCGATCATGATCAGAGCCGTGCGTGTCAGCAAGCGGTCAGTGTTCGACTCCGGAGGGGGCGAACAAAAGGATAATCCCCGTCGGCCACGGAGGGCCGACGCTACAGCGAAGCATGCACGCTCAACGCTAAAAGGTTCTATTGCAGCGGCGGGGGGGTCTTCGGGTTTCTCGTTGGAATATTGGGAATATTAGGGAAAGTCACGAATGGCACTGCCGTCGTTTTTGGGTTGCATTGACGTAGAATATACCAGTTCGCAGAGACGGTGTTTGGTTCGGAAATTCCATTCTACGTTAGCACTTGCAGCGGTGAGGTCAGGCTGCGATCATGTATTGGACCTTCCTTGGCCGACAATACCTTATGCCCTCCTATGTGCACGGCATCTCCTATGTGGACGAGCGGTTGATGATGATGGATCACACCGAGAACGGCCCAGCCAGCCCCTACTACTATTCGATCGACCGCATGTATAATGTGCGGGTGCTCGTGGATCGCGCCGGCTCGATCGTCGAACGGTACTGCTACGATCCCTACGGCCGCCCGTTGATTCGTGAGAGTTGCGGCCGAGGGAAGTTGAGAATCAACGACTGGATGAACTCGACCGACTTGGCCACCATGTCAAGCGCCGTGGACGGGACGATCTGGGACGTGCGTGGCGACATGGACGACGATGGCGACGTGGACGAAGATGACTGGGACCTCTTCCTGGTCAAGTACCCAACCTGGCAGATCTCGGCCGCCCCGACCGTCGCCCAAGCCTTCAGCGACGTGGGCAACCCGTTCATGTTCCAGGGAAGAGTCCACTTCGCACTCGATACCGAAGCCGATGCTACCGAAGGGGAACTCCTGCTGAATGACCATCGGAACCGATTCAGTGATGTCGTGACAGGCAGGTGGGTGACCAGGGATCCGCTGGTGTATAATCCAGATATACTGATGCAGGTTGATTACGAACAAGACACATGCTATGAGAGCATCTCTTGTAAGCCAAGCGCTTCCCCATTGGAGTATGCGCACAGAGAACTCTCGAACTTAGCCGAAACCAAGGTATCACAATACAACTCCTTCCTCAACAGCCCGACCTCGCAGCATGATCCATCCGGATTACAAACGTTAGTAGCCTCTCCAGCTCTATGCTGCTATCAGTATAGCTGCCTTCTTACCTTAAGTATGCCTACGGGCGGTTTCTGGAACCCGGGCGTATCGTGCACGTATACCTGTACATTCAACGGAGTCATTTTGGGGGGCAGCGCAAGCCCATTCCTTTCCGGAGGAGCATTTTTTGGTACTGTGTTTTTTTGTCCCGGCCCTGGGAAGCCTGGGTTTCCAGGTTGGATTACGAGTGAAACGAACGTTCTCAGGTCTTGGCTCAGTCCGTTTGGAACCCCGCCGATATGTCCGCCAACAACAACAACCTGGAGGTGTAGGGCACAGGCTCCATGGGGTGCGTGGTTATGACCAAGGGCTTCTTGAGCCCGAGAACCTGTCTTAAATGAAAGGGTCCGCAGCCAGCTTGCGCCACGTGCGGCAGACGTTCTCTTATGAAGAGAGGTTGTGACACCCCTTGAGCAAGGGGGATTGGCCCAGGCATTCCGGTGACCTTCAAGACCAACAGGGACTGGGGACGGATCGGAGCAAGGACGTTCAACGCCGCAGAGACGAGCGGGAGTCAAACTGCCGCGTAGTATAGAGTATCACAACCAAAGGAACCTACTCATGAACAAGATGCTCTGGAAGCGGGTGCTAATCGCCGCCGTTCTTCTTTTCACCATAGTTCTGGTATACCGCTGCGGTGTAAGAGGTGGCTCGCGGGCTACCACTGCAAACGCACAACTCCTAGCCATTTCACAAGCCCTTCAGATGTTCCATGCGGATACCGGGCGTTTTCCTTCGCAGCGTGAAGGTCTTGACGTTCTTGGACAAGCGGTGTTTCGTGGTCCATATATCACCAAAGACCTGCTGCACGATCCGTGGGGCCGCCCGTGGCTATACCGACACTCCGGCTCCGGCTCTCCGACAGTAACGACTCTTGGGGCTGACGGTCTTCAAGGGGGGACTCGGCAGAACACCGACCTCTCTTTTACTCCTCCTGTGCCCAGAGTCTACCCTGCGTCAAGGCCCGCGACTCGGTGATCTTCCCCACGTTCCGTGTTGTATGTGCCGATGTGGACGGCTCTCGCAATCGTGGCCATCCCAACGAATCGGACGGGCTGTCACGACCTGGAAAAAAAGTCGTAACTGTTTACCGTCGTGCGAGGGTTTCATGACGAGTCGGTGAGGACGGCC
>CAZTAR010000460.1:0-3537 GCA_964611695.1 uncultured Planctomycetaceae bacterium
CGGCGGCGAGGTCGTCGAGCGTCTGCTCTATCGCGATCCCAACACGAAGAAACGCATCCAGGAATACGTCGAGATTCCTTTCTACAGCAAGCAACATCGCATTGCGCTGCGTAACATCGGCAAGATCGATCCGGGCAACATCGATGACTACATCGCCGGCGGCGGTTATGCAGGGCTCGCCCGCGCGTTGACGAAGATGTCACCCGAGGATGTTGTCGATGCGGTGACGAAGTCGGGTCTGCGTGGTCGCGGTGGCGGCGGTTTCCCGACCGGCCGAAAATGGAAGACCTGCCGCGACGCCCCCGCCGAGACCCGGTACGTTCTGTGCAATGCGGACGAGGGCGATCCCGGTGCGTTCATGGATCGCAGCATCTGCGAGGGAGATCCGCACACCGTTCTTGAGGGGATGATCATTGGCGCGTGGGCCGTCGGCGCCGCCAAGGGCTACATTTACGTGCGTGATGAGTACCCGCTCGCTGTCAAGAATCTGCAGCTTGCGATCTCACAGGCCCGTGAACGCGGCCTCCTTGGCGAGGATATCCTCGGCACCGGTTTATCTTATGACATTGAGATTGCGCGAGGCGGCGGTGCGTTCGTTTGTGGCGAGTCATCCGCGTTGATGAAATCGGTTGCCGGCGAAGTCGGAGAGCCGCGGGCCAAGTACGTCCACTCTGTCGTTAAAGGTCTCCACGACCTGCCGACGGTGCTCAACAATGTCGAGACTTGGGCCAACGTTCCGTGGATCATCTCCGAGGGTCCCGAGAAGTTCGCCGCCTTTGGCACGGAAAAGAGCACCGGCACAAAGGCCTTTTCACTCGTCGGCAAAGTGAAGAACACGGGGCTGGTCGAAGTGCCGATGGGCATTACGCTTCGTGAGATTATCTTCGATATCGGCGGCGGCATCATCGGCGATCGCCCCTTCAAGGGCGTTCAAACCGGCGGCCCCTCAGGCGGCTGCCTGCCTGAGAGCCAGCTCGATCTCCCCGTCGATTTTGACACGCTCACGCAAGCGGGCTCGATGATGGGTTCGGGCGGCATGATCGTCATGGACGACCGCACCTGCATGGTCGACCTCGCGCGGTACTTCCTGAAGTTCCTCGTGGACGAGTCTTGCGGCAAGTGCGTTCCCTGTCGAGAGGGCGTGCACCAGCTTCACCAAGCGCTCGAGGCAATCTGTCGAGGCGAGGGCAAGCCTGGAGATATCGACAAGATTGAAGCACTCAGCAACGTCATCGTGAAGGCGTCGCTTTGCGCATTGGGGAAGTCGGCGCCGAGTCCGGTCCTCAGCACGCTGCGTTATTTCCGCGAGGAGTACGAGGAACATATCAACGAACGGAAATGTCGTGCGGGCGTATGCCGGAATCTTTTCTCGTTCCAGATTTCAGCGGAGAAGTGCGCCGGCTGCGGGCTGTGCCTGAAGGCGTGCCCCGTGGATTGCATCGTGGGTGAGCGAAAAGAGCTTCACAAGATTGACCAGAAGGCGTGTACCCGATGTGGGGCGTGTCGAAACGTGTGCACCGTCGATGCCGTAGAGGTGGTTTGATGGCGAGTGAGAAGACAATCAGTCTAGAAATCAACGGCCGGTTCTTCCAGGCGACCGAGGGGATGACCATCCTCCAAGTGGCCAATCGCGAAGGGATCCACATTCCGACGCTCTGCAACCACGACGCCCTCGAACCTGTTGGCGCTTGTCGGCTCTGCCTTGTGGAGATCACCCATCCGGACTGGAAGGGCTGGAAAGGACTCGTCACGTCGTGCCTTTATCCCATCGAGGAAGGCCTCCAGGTCACCACTGACAACGAGGAGATTCACGACGTACGCCGCACCCTGATCGACCTCCTCCTCGCCCGCTGCCCCGAGTCCACGGTCATCCAGCAGCGTGCCGCCGAGTTCGGTATCACGGCAACCTCTTTCAAGAGGAATGAGACGGACACGATTTGCATCCTTTGCGGCCTTTGTGTCCGCGTTTGTGCAGTCAAGGGTTGTAACGCCATCGGCACCGCTGGACGCGGAATCGACAAGCTGATCGCCGCCCCATTCCTTCAGCCGCCGCCAGACTGTATCGGCTGTGCAAGTTGCGCCCACATCTGCCCCACCGGTGCGATTCCGTTCGAAGACGCCGGTGATGTCCGCAAGATTTGGGATCATGCTTTCAAGATGACAAAGTGCAACTCGTGTGGACGGCCCATCATGCCCGAGAAACAACTGGAGTTTGAAGCGACGAAGGCCGGCCTTGATCCCGCTTACTTCAAGACCTGCCCCGACTGCTCCAGGCAACAGACAGTAAAAACGATCAGATCAGCATTCGGTAGTGCGAGCGTCGCCACCGGCGACCTTGCGAGCCAACCGCGATAGATGAGGAACGGCTTCATGCAGAAGACATTAACCATCACACCTTCCCGTTGCACGGCTTGTCGCACTTGCGAGTTGGCATGTTCCTTTAAGCACACAGCCAAGGGCGGCCCCGGCATCTCGCGAATTCGCGCATTCATGTTTGGTGACGGAAAGAACCAGATCATCACCTGTTTTCAATGCGACGATGCCGCATGTGTGAAAGTCTGCCCCGTCGAGGCCCTCACTCGAAACACCGTCACGGCGGCCATCGAAGTCAACGAGCAACGCTGCATCGGGTGCGGACTTTGCTCGATCGCCTGTCCATTCGGGCATATTGCACACCAGCCCAATACCGGGATTGCCGTCAAGTGCGATCTTTGCCGCGACGAAGAACCGGCTTGTGTGACTTTCTGTCCGACCAAGACCCTCGAATACAAGTAGCCGCCCTCTCTTGCTTTGCATTGGCCCCCTGTGATCGGCGAGGAATACCACGCCGTGCCCCGACCAAAAACAACCCCCTCCGGGTCGGTAGTGGCGCCGCCGGCTTCACACGCCCGCGGGGTGCAGTAGAATACAAAACCATGAGTTTCGATCTCGAAGCGCTTCCTGTTCCCGACCTCGGCCTCCTCTGCCGAAAGTGCCGGTATCCTTTGGCCGGTCTGGGGGAGCATCGATGCCCTGAGTGTGGCCAACCGTTTTCGGTGGATGAGTACATCCCGCCGGGAGACTTTCCCGTGTTGATCTTCCACGGCAATGAGGTCCGCTACGAACCGAAAGTGATTGCGATGCTCAAGAGCGCGCAAATCCCCTTCATGGAAGTCCTGCACCCCGGTGAATCGATGATGGGACAGCTGGGAACGGTGGACAGTCGGGGACGTATCTCGGTGCCACGCGATTGCTACTTCGAGGTGATCGACCTCCTTCGGCGCCAAGCTCTCGGAGAACCGTTGCCCGACTTTAACGAGACGGCCCGTGCGGACTGGCAATGTGCCGGCTGCCGTGAGGAAAATCCCGGTAACTTCGACGTGTGCTGGAACTGCGGGCAGGAAGCCCCCTGACATACGGCACTGGCAGCAAACTGCCACTGGCGTCCCTTCTTGGAACGATACCAATACTCCCGGTTTGTGGGTGGATTCGTGGATTGTTGATTCAGGTTACGATATGGAGTAGAACGCGACTCATCCGATGCACGGAGATCGAGTC
>CAZTAR010000461.1:0-3506 GCA_964611695.1 uncultured Planctomycetaceae bacterium
TTCGCACAGATCGCAGCCCTTTTCTACCCCCACCTGGTGAGAAATGCGGGTTAGCTGGAGTATGTTCGACGTACGTGTGCGAGACGAATAGCCACAGCTGCATCTACCTCCCCGAAGCCTTTCGCCGTCTCGGGGGCAAAGATAGCCAAAAGCCACGAACAATCGAGCTAGGTCGTGTGCATCGAGGAACCCATACTGGCAACCCAGGCGCACAGCCGTTGATATGAACTGGTCTTTGACTTCATCGAGAACGTTGCCAGAGGCGGCGAGGATTGCGAACGAGAGGTTTGCAATCCTCTCAAGCCGGTATATCTGATGGCTGACATGTTTCGGCCGTACAGTAGGAAACGACTTCCCCTTCAGAATGAACGCCGCCATTCCCTCCTTCCCCCGAACGCTCATCTTGTGGGTGAGGATGTCCACAAGCTCCGACGGCCCATGTGGAGTGTGGTTTGTATCGTGAAGAATCGACTGAATCCAAGGTTCAATCTCCTCTGCTTCGTTCAGATCTCTCACGGCGGCAATGGCAGCATCACTCACATGCCTCGGCGGAATATCACGGGACCGGTCGAAGTTGTCAATTTTCAGTAGTGTGATCAGAGACATGATTCTCTTATCCGATTTTGAAGCGGGGTTTGTCGGCGCTGTTGTGGCTGAGGAAGACGTCGTATTCGAATGTTCGCGGCTCTTCTGCCATGACACCTCTCGTAGACGAGGCTGCTACCTGTCCGGCGGGAAGACGGCATCGCGAGGCGGGTTGACCGTCAGGCCCCGACTATCGATGGGATTATAGCAGATTTTCGGAGGGGTTGTGTGGGTGGATTGTAGGGGCGGCACAACTGATAACACGGGCCAACGAGTTGGCCCATGCCACACCGATCTGGGCGTGCTTTGGGAGGTGACTGCTCCCTCAAAGTTGCGGCTCTTGTTGTAGATCGAGCGCTTGCGAGTCGGTGGTTTGTGGGAGACCACCGGTGAGACGCCGGTGCCACAAGTTTTTCTATTGGCTGCTATTCGATGCCGAGCGATTTTGCCAGTGTCGAGCCGATCTCCGCCGGACTGGGGGCGACGGCGATGCCTGCTTCCTTCAACGCGGCGATCTTGCTCGCGGCGGTCCCCTGGCCGCCGGAGATGATTGCGCCGGCGTGGCCCATGCGTTTGCCTGGCGGGGCGGTCTGGCCGGCGATGAAGGCGACGACGGGTTTTGTGACGTTTTCCTGGATGTACTGTGCGGCCATTTCTTCGTCGGTGCCGCCGATCTCGCCGATGAGGATGATCGCGTGCGTCTCGGGGTCGTCCTGGAACATGGCGACCAACTCGATGAAGTTCAGTCCCTTGACCGGGTCGCCGCCGATGCCGATGCAGGTGGTCTGTGCGATGTCGCGGACCGTACACTGCCAGACGGCTTCATAGGTGAGTGTCCCGCTGCGGGAGATGATGCCGACGTTTTTGCCGGAGCCGTTCACGGGTTTGTGGATGTAGCCTGGCATGATGCCGATCTTGGCAGCGCCGGGCGTGATGATGCCGGGGCAATTCGGGCCGATGAGGAAGGTGCCTGTGTCGTCGAGGAACTTCGTCGCGCGGATCATGTCGAGTGTGGGGACACCTTCTGTAATGAGGATGCAGAGATCGACGCCCGCAGCGCCGGCTTCCATCGCACTATCCGCGGCGAAGGGCGGCGGGACGAAGAGGAGAGAGCAGTCTGCCCCCGTGGCGTTGACGGCCTCATCCGCGGTGTTGAAGACGGGGAGGCCGTGTTCGCTCTTGGTACCGCCCTTGCCCGGCACGACGCCGCCGACGATGTTGGTGCCATAGTCCAGGCACTGCTGCGTGTGAAACGCGCCGGCCTTGCCGGTCACGCCGTGGACGATGATCTTCGTGTCTTTGTCGACAAGGATGCTCATGGTGTGATTCCCTGGCTGCGTTTGTGTTACGCGTCGGCCCGCGCGTCGGCGCGGCGACTTGGTTGTTGCTTGTTCCCGTTGGCGGGAGAGTGGTTCGTTCATTCTCGTCGCCGGGCCGATTGTGGGCGGAAGGCGAGTTTTTTTCAAGGACCGAATCCAGACGACCGGCGTCTTGTCCAAACGAGGTCGTCGCCGGTTGTTTTTGAGCCTTTTGGAAGCCTGGACAGCGGGGGCTATTCTTTCTTGTTCCCCTCATAGGGATATCCATGGAACGCCGCATCACTTGCCAGTGTCAAGCAGGGTACGCTTTTCGGCAATGACTTGCTTGAGTATCTCGTCTAAGTCGGTCTTCGGCTCGTAGCCGATGAGTTTGCGGGCGCGGTCGAGACAGGGGATCCGCCGCATCATGTCGTCGAAAGACCGGCCGTATGCCTCTTCGTAGGAAATGTACTTCTTCTCACTCTTGCTGCCGGCCATTTCGATGATCTTGTCGGCCAACGCCTCAATCGTAATCTCCTGGGTGGCGCCGATATTGTACACGCGCCCGGGAGCGTCCTTGCAGTTCATCAGGTCTATCACCGCGCCGACGACATCGCCCACGTAGCCGAAGCAACGCGCCTGCTTGCCCGAGCCGTAGATCATGAGGGGTTCGTTTCGCAGGGCCCGCTCGACGAATCGGGGGATGACCATGCCGTACTGGCCGGTCTGGCGCGGGCCGACGGTGTTGAAGAATCGCACGACGACGACGGGCAAACCATACTGCTGGTGATACGCCAGGCCGAGGAACTCATCGATGGCTTTTGAGCAGGCGTACGCCCAACGAGAAAACCGGGTAGAACCGAGGACCGTGTCGTCGTCCTCTCGGAACGGGACCTTCTCGCTCTTGCCGTAGACCTCGCTCGTGGAAGCCAGAAGGACCGGCCGCCGAAACTTGTTCGCGGTCGCGAGCACGACTTCGCTTCCGTGGATGTTGGTTTCGATGGTGTGGACGGGCTCGTCGACGATGAGCTGCACCCCGACCGCGGCCGCGAGATGGAAGACCACGTCGCACTGTGCGATCAGCACGTGAAGGGTATCCGCGTTGCGCACATCGTCATACACGAAGCTGAATCGGGGGTCATTCTCGATGCCAGACAGGTTCCGCATGTTGCCGGTCGAGAGGTTGTCCAGGGCAACAATCTCGTGACCTGTCCGAAGCAGTCGCTCCGCCAAGTGAGAACCAATAAAACCCGCGCCACCGGTAATCAATGCCTTCATGTTTTTCCCTGTATGCTATTGTTGCCTGGGCCTATTGAATCCGACCGTGGCCTTGCCTGTTTGACCGTCCCGTGTGGGCCTTTTCGACGCCGCACACCATCTTCGTTTCCGAGTTTGTCACCGTGGCCCGCGATTGTAGAGTGATACGGCTGTCGGTACCACTGACGGCCTTTTTGGCGCGAGTCTGCCTGTCGCCTGATTTTTGGCGCGAGTGTGCTGGGCGCCTGATCCGAGCCCCGAGCGCAAGCGAGTGTCTGTGACGCGATTCTAGAGCATTTCACGTTGATATGTGGCACCGGCGTTTCGCCGGTGAGGCCAATGGCACTCGGTCTCCTTGCTTCCACC